>JBCCIS010000001.1 GCA_039028155.1 Pseudomonadota bacterium | reverse complement strand
CCGGCTCTATAACACGGCGACCAGCAGTTACGTCACCTTGGACCATTTGGCCCAGATGGTGAAGGACGGTATCGAATTCGCTGTGTTCGACGCCAAGACTGGCGAGGATATTACCCGTTCGGTACTGACGCAGATCATCGTCGAAGAAGAGGCGAAGGGCGCCAACCTGCTGCCGATCAACTTCCTGCGCAAGCTGATCGGCTTTTATGGTGACAACCTGCAGAGCTTCGTGCCGCGTTATCTTGAGATGAGTATGGAGAACTTCGCGCGCAACCAGGAAGAGATGCGCAGCGCCATGACCAAGACGTTCGGCCAGATGTTCCCGTTCCCCGGCGGCGACCAGGGCCAGGCCATGGAGGAGATGGTCAAGAACAACATGGCGATGTTCCAGCGCGCGATGGAAATGTTCTATCCCGCCGCGACGGCGCGCAATGGCGGCATGCCGCCCGAGGGCGGGACGCCGGAGGCACAGCCGTCCACGAACGGCACGACCGCCGGTGATCAGGACCAGGATCTGGCGGGTCTGCGGGAACAAATCAACGACCTGCAGCGTCAACTTGAAAGTCTGGCAAAGAAGACGGATTAAGGACCACTTGACGCTTGCCGGACCGACGAAGACGGCTGCGATCTTGAACCTGACTGACGCCGCGCGCGTCCGGCCACCGACGCCGTACGTGTTGGCGGCGCGACCACGAACCTCTGACAACCACCTTGCGGGTGACCTATGAAACTCCACTCTGTCCGTCTTTCCTTGGCTGCGGCTGTTATCGGCTTAGCCGCAATGCCGGCCACCGCGCAGGACGTCACGGTCAAGGCAACCCATGGCGACTGGCAGGTCCAGTGTCCGCCCGACGAATCGGCGTCCAACCCCTGCGCCATGGTGCAGAACCTGATCAGGGAGGAAGACGGCAGACGTGTGTTGGCGGCGCTGGTCGTCAAGCCGCCGGAAGGTGATCCGTTTCTGCGGGTTGTGGTGCCCCTGGGTATTCTGCTGCCCGGCGGTCTGACCCTGACGGTCGACGGCAACGACATGGGAACCGTCGGTTTCATCAACTGTCTTCCGGACGGCTGCATGACCCAGGTCGGTTTGACGGCCGATGTGCTGGAGACGATGCGACAGGGCAACCAGGCCGTCGTCACGATTTATGAGCAGGCCGAGCAGCCGATTCAGCTGCCGATTTCCCTGACCGGCTTCACAGCGGCGTACGGCGAGCTTTAGTCCTGGGCCGGGGCGCTGCCTAGGCAGATCAGGCGGTCGTCTCGGCTTCTTCGGGTTTGTCGGAACCTTTGGCCTTGCCAGGTTCCTCGTGTCGGCGCCATTCGACGATGCGCTGCACGATCACGTAAAGCAGCGGTATCAGGAAGATTCCGATCAAAACGGCGGCCGCCATACCGCCCAGGACGGTGTTGCCCATGGCGCGGCGGCTGCCGGCGCCGGCGCCGACCGCAATCGCCAGCGGCACGACGCCAAGAATGAACGAGAACGAGGTCATCAAGATGGCGCGGAACCGAAGCTTGGCCGCTTCGGAAGCCGCGTCGATGATGCCGGCGCCCTCTTCGCGCCGCACCTTGGCGAACTCGGCGATCAGAATCGCGTTCTTCGACGCCAGTCCTATGAGCAAGACGAGACCGATCTGCGTATAGATGTTGATGTCGGAGCCGACGACCAGGACCAATCCCAGCGCACCGAGCGCTGCTGTCGGCACTGACAGAACAACGACGAAGGGCATCGTCCAGCTCTCATACTGGGCGACCAGAAACAGGTAGACGAACACGATCGCGAAGATGATCAGGCTGGTCGTCTTGCCGGCCGCTTCCAGCTCTTGCAGCGATTGACCGGACCACGAGAAGGTGAAGCCCTGTGGCAGGTATTCATCGGCGACCTCTTCCATGACGGCAAGTGCCTGACCTGTGCTGTAGCCCGCTGCCTGCTGCCCGTTGACCGAGGCTGAACGGAACAGATTGTAGGCGTTCAACTGCTGGGGCCCGAGAACGGTCGTGACGTCGATGAGGGTGCTCAGCGGGATCATGTCGTTGTTGGACGAACGCACATAAATACGGCCGATGTCGGAGACGGTGCTGCGATAGTCGCTCTCTGCCTGAACGATGACCTGGAACACCCGGCTTAGATAATTGAAGTCGTTGACGTAGAAGGAACCCATGTTGGCTTGGAGCGCGATAAAGACGTCAGCCACGGAAACGCCCATGGCTTCGGCTTTCTGGCGATCCAGGTTGACGTAGACCTGCGGCACGTTGGCGCTGAACGTCGCGAAAATGTTGTCCAGCTCGGGCCGTTGGTTGGCGTTGTAGACCAGGGCATTGACTGCCTGGGCCAGAGCTTGCGGCGTGTTGCCACCTTCGTCCTGGACCTCAAGACTCATGCCACCGGTTGTTCCCAGACCCGGTATCGGCGGTGGGCTGAACACAAACACCGATGCAGTCGACAGACCGAACAGCTTGCCCTGCGCTTTGCCCATGATGCTCTGAAGCGAGAGCGTGGGGTCCGACCGTTCGTCCCAGGGCTTCAGCACGGCAACGGCAAAGCCGCCGTTCGACTGGGTGCCGCCCGCCAGCAGACTGTAACCGGGAATGGTGATGACGTTTTCGACACCATCCAAGCCTGAAAGGATCTCCTGGACTTGGTCGACGACCACCTGCGTGCGCGTCAGTGACGATGCATCCGGAAGTTCGATATTGACGAAGAAGGCGCCACGATCCTCTTCCGGCAGAAAGCCGGTGGGTATGGTGTTGAACAGCACGTAGCCGCCGCCGAACACGCCGGCCAGCAGCACAAGGCCGATAATCGAACGGCGCGCGAGGGTGACGACGACGGCGGTGTAACCGTGGCGTATCTTGTCAAAGACGCGGTTGAAAACGCCGAATGGGCCCTTGTTCGTCAAGGTGCCGCTGCGCAGCAACGATGCACAAAGCGCCGGGCTCAAGGTCAGTGCGTTGATCGACGAGATGACCACCGAGACCGAGATCGTGACGGCGAACTGCTGATAGATCCTGCCAGACAATCCCGGCATGAAACCAATCGGTACGAAGACAGCCAGCAGCACCAGCGTGGTGGCGATGACCGGACCGGTGATCTGCTTCATCGCCTTGCGGGTTGCTTCGCGGCGCTCCAGGCCCTCATCGGTCATGATGCGCTGGACGTTCTCGACAACGATGATCGCGTCGTCGACGACGATGCCGATGGCCAGGATCAGGGCGAACAGAGAGATCGTGTTCGCGGAGTAGCCGAGGATGTACAGAACCGCGAACGTACCGATCAGGGAGACCGGAATGGCCAAGGTCGGGATTAGCGTCGCGCGCCAGTTCTGGAGAAAAACGAATGTGACGAACACCACCAGGACGAAGGCGATCAGCAGGGTCTCGATAACCTCGTCGATCGTCGCCTGTACATAGCGGGTGGTGTCGTAAGTGATGTTGTACTCCATGTCCTCCGGAAAACGCTTCGACAGCTCCTCCAACTCGGCCTTGACCGCGTTGGCGACATTGAGAGCGTTGGCGTCCGGTGACTGGTAGATGGAAAGCGCTGAGGTCGGATTTCCATCGAGATTGCTGAACGATGTGTAGTACTGGGAGCCCAGTTCGACACGGGCGACGTCCCTGATGCGGACCTCCGAACCGTCTTCGAACGCCGCGACGATGATGTCGCCGAACTGATCGGGATCGGTCAGGCGTCCCTGGGTCTGAATCGTGTACTGAAACTGTTGATTGGACGGCGCCGGCGGCGCGCCAATGGAACCGGCGCTTGCCTGGACGTTCTGATCCTCGATGGCAAGGATGACGTCGGTCGCCGTCAGCTCGAATCCGGCAAGCTTGTTGGGGTCCAGCCAGATGCGCATGCTGTAGGGCTGGGAACCCAGGATCGAGGCATCGCCAACACCGTCGACGCGGGCCAGGGCGTCGGCGATGTTGATGTCGACATAGTTGCTGAGAAAGGTCGCGTCGTAGGTGTTGTTCGGCGACGATACAGTGATGATCATCAAGATGCTGGTCGACGCCTTCTGGACCGAAATGCCCTGGGCCGTCACCTCGCTGGGCAGCGAAGAGGTCGCCAGCGAAACCCGGTTCTGCACGTTGACAGCGGCGATGTCGGGGTCGGTCCCGATCTCGAACGTGACCGACAGGCTGTAGCTGCCGGAGTCCGAACTTGTCGATGACATGTACATCATGTCGTCGACGCCGTTGACCTGGGTCTCAATCGGCGTGCCGACCGTTTCCTGGATCACCTCCGCTGTGGCCCCGGAATAGGTGGCGGCTACGCTGACCTGCGGCGGGCTGATGTCCGGATACTCGGAGACCGGCAGGACTGTCAGCGAAATGAAGCCGGCAATGGTGATCAGGATCGAGATGACAAACGCAAACTTCGGCCGGCTGATAAAAAACTGGGGAAGCATGGCCGCTTAGCCGCCCTGATCGGACGATGAGCCGTCGGTTGTCGACTGATCCGCCGAAGATTGATCAGTCGTATCCGATTCCGATGTCTGATCCGACGATGATTGTCCAGACGACTGATCCGACGTGGTTTGATCTGACGACGACGAGCCCGAACTGGATTGGCCGGTTGTCGACTGATCCGTCGACGATTGCTGCACGGGGTTGACGGCGATGCCAGCCCGAACCTTCTGTAGACCTTCGACAATGACCAATTCGCCGACGTTCAGGCCCGAGGTAACGATCCAGTCGACGCCTTCGGTGGCGCCGACCTGGATTTGCCGTTTCTCCACCTGATTCTGCGCGTTGACGACCAGCACGAAGGGTCCTTGCTGATCCTCCTGCACGGCCGCTTGCGGAATGACCATGCGTTTCGTCGCCTCGCGCGATTCGATCAGCACGGAAACGAACTGTCCAGGCGACAGCAACACATTGGGATTCGGAAAGACGGCGCGGACGGTCACCGTACCTGTCCTTGGGTCGACGGTGTTATCGACAAAGTCGATCACGCCCGGATGTTCGTACATCTTGCCGTCGGGCAGCTCGACCATGGGGACCACCATCGTTTCGAGGCCGTCCAGGGTATCGAACGTCGCGTCCTCGCCGTTCGCCAGGCGAAGACGCTTGACCTGCAAGATGTCGCGCTCGCTTACCGTGAAGCTGACATAGATGGGATCCAGACTTGTAATCGTCGCCAGCGGATCACTGCTGGAGGTGATGAGATTGCCGATCGAGTAGGTGGCTTCGCCTATCTGTCCGGTGATGGGCGCTGTGATGCGGGTGAAATCGAGATCGACCTGTGCCTGTTTCAATTCAGCCTGCGCAACCTGAAGGTCGGCTTGCGCTTGCAGGAAGGAGGCGGTGTCTTGGTCAAGCCTGGCCTTGCTGACGTCCTGTGTGGAATAAAGTTCCTTGGTGCGTTCCAACTGGCTGCTGTTTTCGGTCACGCTGGCCTGGGCCTTGGCGACTGACGCCTCGGCCGACTCAACCGCTGCCGCGAACGTTCTGGGATCAATGGTAAACAGTAGATCGCCGGGCACGACCAGCTGACCTTCGGTAAACAGACGCTCCTCGAGATAGCCTTCGACCTGCGCCGACAGTTCGACATAGTCGACCGCGACCGTGCGGCCGACAAAGGTCGAATGGCTTTTGACATCGCGCTCTACAACGGGTGCGACGACAACCGATGGCGCAGGCGCCGCGGTGGCGGTCGACTGCGCCTGATCCCCGTCGTCGCACGCGGCCAGCAACGACGTCGCAACAAAACATGCGGCAACGTAACGGCAGACTTCTGCCTTGATGGTTCGCTGCGCCATCGCGTTGGGTACTTTTTTCAGTGGCCCCGATCCACGGCTACTATACCGATCAATCGACCGCCTTCAACGCGTTGCCGATTGTATCAAACATCTGATCAATCTGATTCTTTTGGACAATCAGCGGTGGCGATAGCGCGATGATGTCGCCGGTAACGCGGATCAAAACGCCATCGTCGAAACATTTCTGGAAGGCCTCCATGGCGCGCGCCGTCGGCGCGCCGGGACGCGGCTCCAATTCAATGCCGGCAATCAGGCCGAGATTGCGCAGATCAATGACATGGTGCCCACCCTTAAGTGACCACAATGCGTCTTCCCAGTAGTCTGAGAGTTCGGCGGCCCGCTCGAAGAGACCCTCTTCCTTATAGACGTCAAGCGTCGCCAGGCCGGCGACGGCGGCAAGCGGGTGACCGGAATAGGTGTAGCCGTGGAAAAGCTCGATGCCCGACTTGGTGTTCTCCATGTAGGCGTCGTAGATCTTTTTCTTACAGAATACCGCACCCATCGGCACGACCGCGTTGGTCAGGCCCTTGGCCGTGGTGGCGATGTCCGGTTCGACGCCGAAATACTCGGTCGCGAAACTGGAGCCCAGGCGTCCGAACCCGGTGATCACCTCATCGAAGATCAGCAGGATGTCGTGCTTATCGCAGATCTCTCGCAGGCGTTTCAGATACCCCTTGGGCGGGATCAGGACACCGGTGGAACCGGCGACCGGCTCGACAATGACCGCGGCGATGGTCGAGGCGTCATGCAGTTGGACCAGCCGCTCCAGGTCGTCGGCCAGATGGGCTCCCCACTCGGGTTCGCCCTTCGAGAACGCGTTGTGTTCGATGTCGTGGGTGTGGCGGATGTGGTCGGTGCCGGCCAAAAGGCTGCCATAGAACATGCGGTTTTTGACGATACCGCCGACCGACGTGCCACCGAAATTGGTGCCGTGATAACCGCGCTCGCGCCCAATCAGCCGGGTCTTGGAGCCCTTGCCCCGGACGTAGTGGTAGCCCAGCGCGATTTTGAGCGCCGTATCGGCTGATTCCGAACCGGAATTGGTGAAGAACACGTGGTCCAGATCGCCAGGCATCAGGTCGGCCAGCCGGTTCGCGAACTCGAAAGCCGCGGGGTGGCCCAGCTGGAACGACGGCGCGAAATCCATGCGGTCGACCTGTTTCTTGACCGCCTCGGCGATCTTGCCGCGTCCGTGGCCGGCGTTGCAGCACCAAAGACCGGCCGTGCCATCCAGGATCTTGCGGCCGTCAACGGTCGTGTAATGCATGTCCTTGGCCCCAACCATCAGGCGCGGCGCCTGTTTGTAGGCCTGGTTGGCCGTGAACGGCATCCAATAGGACGACAGATCGTTGGGCCGGTCGGGGTAGTTGAAGGAATCGTTATCCATCAGATTTCCTGAAATTTGGAGCCAAAGCGTGATCGCCAACCTAGAGCAGATCCTGATTTGATGGAATCGCTTCGCGATGAAATCAAAACAGGTGAATCTGCTCTACTCCTAGATAAAGAGCGGATTCAAATGGTTAGCTGGAACCGTCAAGCGGTTCCGGCTAACCATGATCCGCTCTAGCATGCGGCCGAAGGGTTGAGAACAACCGGCCGTTACACGCCTGATCGACAAACGGAGAGCGAAACCATGGTGCAGCCTGGTGAAATCAGGGAACGGTTAACGATCCCGGCGCGCCATGGCCTCGCCGTGCCACTTGCCAAGGGCGCGTCGTTGCGGGTCATCAACACCACCGGCACCCAGGTTGTCGATACCTGGGCGTTTCCCGACGGCGATCCCGCCGCCTTCCTGTCGATGGAGCACTGTCGCGAGGTTCTGCAGCGTATCGTGTTCGAGCCCGGCGACACGTTGATCGACAACCGCTACCGTCCGCTTCTGACGATGACCGCCGACACCTCGCCGGGCGGCCACGACACCCTGATCGCCGCCTGCAGCCGGGCGATGTACATTCATGCTGGCGCCGGCGACGATCACGCCAACTGCGCCGACAACCTGGCGGGCGTGCTCGCGCCGCACGACCGCAGCTTCTCCTTCACGCCCAGTCCCTGGAACCTTTTCATGCTGGCCCCGGTCGCCGACGGCCGCACCATCGACTACGTACGCCCGACGTCAGAGCCCGGCGCCTATGTCGAGGTCATGGCCGAAGCCGACTGCGTGATGGCGTTCTCCGCCTGTCCCGATGACGTCTACCCGACCAACGGCGACGACGGCACGCCCCAGGACGCTCATGTCGAGGTCTTGATGTAGGTCTCTAGCGTTCGAGCCGCTTGCGCTTAGCCGGGGCCAGCCCACTCCCCCGCCTCCGGGGCAAAACGCCGAGAGGCGTTTTCGTCGAGGCCACCCATGTCAGCATCCTCGGGGTGGCCGGGTGGGGTGGTGATGCCGAGCAAGACTCGTAACGCACCTAAAGGATCGCCAGCGGCTGCTTGTCGTCCGGTGGCGGAAAGGCGGCGTCGAGCGTGTTGAGGTCGTCGGTGGTCAAGGTGATGTCCAGCGCCGCACGGTTCTCATCCAGGTGCTCGGTGCGCACGGCCTTTGGAATGGCGATGATGTCCTTGCGGCGCAGGCACCAGGCAAGCGCGATCTGCAGCGGTGTGGCGCCGTGGCGCTTGGCGATGGTCTCCAGCGCGCCGCTGCCCAGGCGCCTGCCCTGTTCCAGCGGCGAATAGGCCATCACCGGTAGGTCGTGGCTCTGGCTCCACGGCAACAGATCGTGTTCGATGCCGCGCCGGGCGAGATTGTAGAGCACCTGGTTGGTCGCGCAGTTGCGCCCGTCGGCCGTGTTCCACAGGCCGTCCATATCGGCGGTGTCGAAATTGCTGACGCCCCAGTGGCGGACATCGCCGATTTCGACCAGACGCTCGAACCCCTCGACCGTCTCGGCGATCGGCGTCGAGCCCGGCCAGTGCAGCAGGTAGAGATCGATGCGGTCGGTCGCCAGACGCTTCAGGCTGCGCGCGCAGGCGTCCTGCACGCCGTCATAGGTCGCGTTGTGCGGGTAGACCTTGGAGACCAGGAAGACCTCGTCGCGGCGTGTCTTCAGTATCTCGCCGACGACCCGTTCGGCGCCGCCTTCGCCATACATCTCCGCCGTGTCGATCAGGGTCATGCCGAGGTCGAGGCCGTAGTGCAGCGCCTTGATCTCGTCTGCCCAGGCCTTGCGGTTCTCGCCCATGCGCCAGGTGCCGAGCCCAAGCGCGGGCACCGTCTCGCCGCCGGGCAGCGTCACCGTGCGCATGGTCAGTATCCCATCGCAATGCCGTCCTTGCGCGGCTCGGTGCCGCCGGCAAGGGTGCCGCGTTCCCAGTCGATCCAGATCGCCTGGCCGCCGCCGTGATCGTCGCCGGCGATTGCCACCGCGTGCCCCATGCCGGCCAGCGCCCGGGCGGTCGGGCTCGGCACGCCGGCTTCCAGCACCGCCACGTCACCATCGACCATGAAGCGCGGCAGGTCGAACGCTTCCTGCACGTCCATGCCGTAGGTCAGCACGTTCTGCAGGAAGTGGGTGTGGCCCCAGGGCTGATAATCGCCGCCCATGACGCCGAACGGCATGACCGCGCGCTCAGCCTTGGTCAGCATCGCCGGGATGATGGTGTGCATCGGCCGCTTGCCGGGCGCGATGCAGTTGGGGTGGCCGGGCTCGATGACGAAGCCGGAGCCCCGGTTCTGCAGGCAGACACCGGATTGGGGCGCGACGCGCGCGCTGCCGAAACCGTAATAGAGCGAGTTGATGAAGCTCGCGGCATTGCGGTCCTTGTCAACGACGGTCAGGTAGACCGTGTCCTTGTGTTTGGGCAGCGATGGCGGCGGCACGTCGACCATGGCGCGTTCGGGGTCGATCTGGGCGCGCTGCTCGGCGGCGTAGGCTTCCGACAGCAAAGTCTTGACCGGCACGTCGGCCATGGCGGGATCCGCGACATAGGCGGCGCGGTCGCGGAACGCGAGCCGGCCCGCCTCCAACGTCAGGTGCAGGCGCTCAGGCCCCAGCGGGTCCATCGATGCGATGTCGTAGCCGTTCAGGATGTTCATCATCAAGAGCGCAATGACGCCCTGACCGTTGGGCGGACACTCATGCACGCGGTAGTCGCCGTAGTCGGTCGCGATGGGCGTGACGTATTCGCCGGCGGCCCCGGCGAAGTCGTCCAGGGTGTGCAGGCCGCCAAGGCTCTTGAGATAGCCCACGATGTCCTCGGCGACGCCGCCTTCATAGAAACCGGCGCGTCCCTTGGCCGCGACTTCCTTCAAAGTCTTCGCGAGCAGCGGCTGGCGGTGAACGGCGCCCTCCGCCGGCGCCTCACCGTCGACCAGCAGGATGGTCCGCGCGTTGTCGTCGCCGCGCAGCCGGGCCGCGCACTCGCGCCACATCTCACCGACCACCGGATGAATGGTGTAGCCGTTCTCGGCATAGCCAATGGCCGGCGCCAGGATTTCGTCCATGCCCTTGACACCGTGATCGCCGGCGAGCCGGCACCACGCATCGATCGCGCCGGGGACGGTCACCGCGTGCGCGGTGTTGGCGTCGATCGCCGTGATGCCTTGCTCCAGGAACCAGTTGGCCTCCGCGGCCGCCGGCGCGCGGCCAGACCCGTTATAGGCGATGATATCCGCCGATCCCTTGGGCGCGTAAAGGCAGAAGACGTCGCCACCTATGCCGGTCGACATCGGCTCGACCACCGCCAGCACGGCCGCCGCGGATACCGCCGCGTCCATTGCCGTGCCGCCGGCGCGCAGACAATCCAGCGCCGCCAGGGTGGCGTGGGGATGGGAAGTCGCGGCCATGCCGTTCTCGGCATAGGCGACGGAACGGGGCGGCGAATAGAAGTGACGCATGGGGGTCCTGTTCTTGTTGGCGTGACGCGGGGCGGGCGCGGGACTCTAAGCATAAGCGCGGCGTCGCGAAAGCCCGCGCTGTCCCGCGCGTGCACGGTCCGCCGCGAGCCGTTAGACTGCCTTTCGGGAGAAGGGGCATGGATCTCAGCCAGCGCATCAGGCTGATCGACGGCGATATCACAACGCTGGAGGTTTCGGCGATCGTCAACGCGGCGAACGAGGCGCTGGCGCCGGGCGGCGGTGTCGACGGCGCCATCCGGCGCGCCGCCGGGCCGAAGCTGGACGAGGAATGCCGCGCCATCGGCGGCTGTCCGACCGGTACCGCGGTTCTGACCGGCGGCTACGATCTGGCCGCCGACTACATCATCCACACCGCCGGACCGGTCTGGCATGGCGGTGGCCGGAACGAGCCGCAACTGCTCGCCAACTGCTACCGCTCGGTGCTGGAGATCGCCAACCAGAACCGTCTCGCCACGGTTGCCTTCCCCTCGATCAGCACCGGCATCTTCGGCTTTCCGATCGAGCGCGCCGCCCGCATCGCGGTCCACGAGGTCACCGACTTCTTGGCGATCCACGAGAAGCCGCGCGAGGTCATCTTCTGCTGCTTCGGCGACGCCGATACCGGCGTCTACCGCACCGCGCTCAGCGCGGCGGGGATCTCTGTCTGATCGTTATCGCTCGCGCCATCGGCACCGGCCCACGCCCCCTCCCGGCCACCCATGGCAGCATCCTCGGGGTGGCCTCGGCGAAAACGCCTCTCGGCGTTTTGCCCCGGAGGGAGGGGGCGTGGGCCGGTGATGCCATGGGATAAAACAGCAGTATCGCCCGAACCGTGCTAAGCAGCGCGCGCCGGTTGCCACGGGGAACGGGATCCATGGGCGAGAAGAAGTATGAGGTGCTGAAGGTCGAGCCTTGCCATCGCGGCTATTTCGAGCTCGACCGCTGGCATGTGCGCCACACGCTCTTCGCCGGCGGCTGGGGCAAGGAGCGCGCGCTGGAGGTGTTCGAGCGCGGCCACGCCGCCGCCGTCCTGCCCTATGACCCGAAGACGGATGAAGTTGTCCTGGTCGAACAGTTCCGTGTCGCCGCCATCCCGACCGTCGACCCGCCCTGGCTGATCGAGATCCCCGCCGGGATCATCGACGCGGGGGAGGACGCGGAGACCACCGTCCGCCGTGAGGTCGTGGAGGAGGCGGGGCTCGAACTCAAGCGGCTCAAGACCATCACCCGCTTCCTGCCGTCGCCGGGCGCGGTGACCGAGGCGATCGACGTCTTCCTCGGCGAGGTCGACGCCGCGGGCGCCGGCGGCATCCACGGCCTGGATGATGAGGGCGAAGATATCCGCGTCCACGTCATGGTGGCCGACGACGCCATCGCCATGGCCGATGACGGCCGCCTGATCGCCTCCCACACGGTGATTGCGCTTCTGTGGCTCGCCCGCCACCGCGAGGCCGTGCGCGCCGCCTGGGCTTGAACACCTGACGCGTGCGTCCGCGCGCCGTCGGCGCGCCACGACATTTCCCCCGAATGGCCGCGCCATCGCCCCAATCGACGCGCAGCCTGACTAAACTTTAGCGCGAACTCGAGCATTCTGGTTCTAGACACGCATAGAGGGAAGTCATGGTCATTTTACTCTATCTTCACCTGCTTTTTCGCGTTAAGGGAACAGAGTGCGAACTTACTCTGGTGTGAAACATGCCTAATCGTGACGATCCGCTGAAACGCTGGCCCCACGCCAAAAACCGGGAAGACATCGAGGACGAGATTGAAAAGCGCCTCAGCGGCCAGCTCGCGCACTTGATGCGCGATCCCCGCTATCTGGACGGCGACCCCGACTACCGCGCCTACATCCACCGCCAGTTCCGCCGCGTCTACGACGACCCCAGCGGCAAGCCGAAGACCTTGCGCATCGGCCGCCCCAAACCCTTCGTCGACGAACTCGAACCCTTCGACCCCGCCCGCGAACGCCGCCTGCGCCTGGGGCAGGAGAAGGAGGGCCCGCCGCTGCGGCAGGGCACGATCCTTACGGGTGGGGGGCGAGGCCCTCGACTTCGTCAGACCGAGACGCCGCCGACTTCACCATCGACTCGCAAAACCAGTGGCGCCGTCGATCCATCTGCTTCCGCTCAAGACTTCGACATCATCCCGCCCAGTGAAAGGGCGCTTGGTGAACTGGAGGGCAATGCCCGGCGAGATGGCCCTGATCCAGAAGACGCACGTCGTGCTCGTGACGAGCGCTTGAAACGGGAACAAGACGATCTGCGCCGCACTCTCGACGAGGAACTTGCAAGGCAAAAGGACGGTGTTCGAAACGATGATTTCAATCGTGGCCAAATCTCTCGAAGACTGAAACGAACAGGCGAGGCGATCGACGCCATGATCGCAAGCTGGCGGCGCGACGGCAGTGTCCTCGGGGCGGAGTTTCTTGAGCGTTACCGGGACGGAGTGGGCGGCGTTCACCCGATCTCGTGGGGCAAACTCATGACCTACTCCAAGTTTCGGTACGAGCAAGGCCGGCTCAAAGGACACTACTTGAACTGGGTTCGAGGTGAACTCGACGACGATCTCTGGAGGCCGTTCATGGAGCTAGACGACGGCGAGAGCATTCGCGTGTCGACAAACAGAAAAGGAGATCCTCTCAGACTCGTCGTCGATTGGGGTCCCTTCAACGCCGGGTCTGTCTTGGATCTAAACGACGGAAAGGACCGAGATTTCGCCCGTGCAGTTGGTGAAGGCAAGATCGAGAGCTTCGGCGATCTAACATTCACACGCCATGGCGAGATGATTTTCGTCTCCGGCACTGTCGACATGAGATTGAACGAAATGTTCAATTTCGAACCGGGGTTCCTCCCATGGCTGGACTCGTTGATTAGCTCGGACGGTCCAAGTGTTTCGAACGAAGATTTGGAGGAGTACGAGACACTTGGTCCGGCCAAAGAGTTTTTGTCGACCAGCCGAAAAATCTGGCAAGTCTCCGGCCGGATCGTTCTTCGCGACGATGGGACACCCGATCTAAGAGAGACCGTTCTCTTCTGGTCGGAAGCTGACCGCGAGGAGGCAGGCGATGAGGCCTAGGATTGCTGCAGAGGTTGTCGAGGCGTCTCCGCAGATCCGACTCACATGATCCCAATCTGCCGGTCGCCAAGTTGCAACGGGGATCGACGACCGTCCGATCCAAACCACGCCCGCCTTTTCCGGCGTCTGCTGATCGTTGCCCTCGTTGCCGCCCCGCTCCTTGCCTTGTTCTGGCACGACGTGGTGAAGGGTCTGATCCTCTATCTGTTCTACCTTTGGGGATACCTGAACTTCCCGGTGACGGCCTTTGCCACCGTCGCGGCGATTGTCTTCGCGGTCGGTTGGTACCTGCCGCTGCCGCTCGGCATGGCGAGGCTTGCGGCCTGGAAGCGGGCCTCCATTGTCTTGGCCGTCGTCGTCGTTCTGCACACCGGCTGGTTCTTGTTTGGTTGGGTCACCTTTCACCCCTTGTGCCGCATAGACGTTGGCATAGGCGGCAGCACTGGCCAGCGCGCATTGATCGGCGAACTCGACCCTTACAGCGCTGGTCTCTTGAAACGTGGCCTTGCCGGTAGTTGGGGCGAGGCCGCGGTGCAACGAACCGATCCGTACACCGTTCTTGTGCGGCCGGCTTTCGCTTTGCTCGAAAACGAGTGGAATTGGAACATGTCCTATCTCGTCGCATCGAGCGCCTTGCCACCGCAGCTTGCCGAGCGCAAGGACGCCGACTGTCTTGCCATAGAACAAAACGCCATGCGGGGCGGCAAAGCGGAATCGTGGCGGCCAGGCTGGGGTCTTTGGCCGTGGGATACGATCAACGAGGACGAAGGCTTCGCCCGCTGGCTGCGTGGTCTCTACAAGGACTCATAAGGGGCTGGCGCAGTCATGATCAGTCCCGTACATCCCCCTGGCAACGATGATCGCCCAAGTCGTCGGTCACGCAGTTGCTGGCTGTCCAAACGCGACTGGATCGGTCTTGTCTGTGGGCTATTGCTTATCGTCGCCAGCGTTGTGGCAAGTGCGTACTGGTCCAACTCGTTCTATCCGCCCGTGCTCTTGATCGCGCTGTTCGTCATTGGGGTGTTCATCGAGCTACCTCATGTCGCCTTCGGATCCGTGGCGGCAATCATCTTCGTGCTGGGTTGTTATGTGCGTTGGCCGCCCGAAATGGCGCGTCTTTCACCGGCGATGCGCGGTTTGGCACTGCTGGCCGTTGTGTTCGTCATGCACGGCGTCTGGTTCCAGTTCGGATGGATGTCATTCCAGCCGCTGTGTGTATCCGGGGGCGGACCGTTCATCCTGTTCTCGAACTATTCGCTCGACGGCCCAATGACACCGGAGGCGGCGTCGAGCTTTGTGGACGTTCTGCAGCGCCAATACAGCGACGATGCGGTGCAGCCTTCAGGCACGGAGTATGTGATGGTCCGTCCAGCAATCGCTCTTTTAGATAGCGGACTTCACTGGAACTACACCTCCAGAATTGCCGAAGATCTCGATGGCGCCGATGCATCGGATAGCTGTGAGTTGGTGGAACAAGCCATCATGGCAGACGGACGCGCCGCATCTTGGGGCCGCGGTTGGGGCTACTGGCCATGGAACACGTTCGATGAAGAGGGTGCCGTCGTTCAGTGGCTGCTCGGCCTCCACAAGGACTAGAGTGGGGCGGAAGCGGATATGGCGTGGCGTGAACCGACGAGCTGTGAAGAAGTGAAGCATAGCCGTCGGGCTCTCCCGTCAAGTTCGCTGTTCAACATAGCTGTCGTTGTATTGCTCATCGGCAGCCTGGTCGCAGTGTGGATGTGGCCGGGCAACAACCCTCTCCTCGTCATCAGCATGCTTTTTCTTCCCGTCCTGCTGCTGGCTCTATCGCCTGTTGTCGCCTTCGGCACGCTGGCGGCGGTCATATTTGCGTTGGGCACGTATCTGCGCTGGCCGCCTGTCATGGCGCGTTTGTCGCCGGTGCGACGCGGCTTCGCGGTCTTGGCGATTATCGTTGTCGCGCATGGCATCTGGTTCCAGTTCGGCTGGGTGTCGTTTCGGCCGCCTTGCAGCACGGGTGATGGCCCGTTGTCGCTCGGTGGCCGATACGCTCTTGTCGGTCCGATGACGCCTGAGGCGGCAAAGGCGTTTGCCGACACGCTGAACTATCGGGACCGCGAGGTCGCCTGGTTGTCGGGACCGAATACCGTTGTCGCGCGTCCGGCGATGGCGCTGTTCGATGACGGCGGCGTCTGGAACAACACGATGAAGATCGCGACGGCCTTGGCGCAAGAGCAAGGCCTGCCGCCTCCTGACTTTGATCAGAGCGACCAGTGCGCCGAGCTCGAACGCATCATCATGGTCGGCGGCAAGGCGGAGTCGCGCGCAAATGGCTGGGGCACGTGGCCGTGGAACACGTTTGATGAACGCGGTCTCGTCGTTCCCTGGCTTCGTGACGTCGCGCGATGATAGTGCGCGGCGTTCATGTCATCGTCATGAGTTTGGTCGGGCGATAAACGGTGTTCGGCTTCAATTGGACCAGTGCTTGCCCGGGCGGCGATGGAGAACCGCCGCCTGGGCACGACAGGTTATTCGGACTAACGGTGATCGCATTCATTGTCGTGTACGGCCTCGTCGCCTTGCCGGTTCTGTGGGTTGCACGTCCGTATGACGAAAGCTGGCCCATCCTGTTGCTACCGGCGACGCCCTTCGTCTGCGTCCTCGGTGTCTGGAAATTCATCGTCTGGTTCGGCGTAAGGCGGACCATGATCGTTGCCTTAGCGGTGACAACCGGCTTAACACTCAGTCATCCTTTCTGGGCGTGGTCTCTCCTGAAAGTACAGTCGGCAGCCACGCCCGACGACTGGGCTCGCGCGCTGGTCGTCATGGTTGGACTTGCCGGCTGGCTGATGGCCGGCGCCGCTCTCGTCATCGGGCCCATACGGTTTGTCGTCGATCGGTTTCGGCGACGAAGTGCAAAGTCTCGGGCGGTGCCCCCGGGTCGAGGCGACTGATGATCTGGTTCAATCTTTTGCCGGGCATCAAGGGAGGTCGACGACCGCCCGATCCGAGTCATGCTCGCCTGTTCCGGCGTCTGCTGATTGCTGCCGTCGTTGTCGCCCCGCTTCTTGCCTTGTTTTGGCTCGACATGGTGAAGGGCGTGATCCTCTATCTGTTCTATCTGTGGGCTTACCTGAACTTCCCGGTGACGGCCTTCGCCACTGTCGCGGCGGTTGTTTTCGCGGTCGGCTGGTACCTGCCGCTACCGTGCGGCATGGCGAGGCTCGCGGCCTGGAAGAGGGCCTCCATTGTGTTGTCCGTCGTCGTCGTTCTGCACACCAGCTGGTTCCTGGTCGGCTGGACGACGTTCTACCCGATCTGTCGACACAAGGCGGGCGTGGGCGGCACGAACGACCAACACACACTCGTTGGACAACTGGAATCAGGCTATGCCGATCAGTTCGAGCGGAAACTCATCGAGAGCTTGGGCGGTCATGCCGTCCACCGTTCGGAGGACCACACGATTTTGATCAGACCCATCTTCGGCTTGCTAGAGAGCCAGCGGGTCGAACGGATCTCCGAACACATCGGCGCTAAGCCGATGCCGGCGGACCTAGCCGGCACCAAGTACGGCGTATGTCGCGCCATCGAACGCAATGCCCTTGTTGGCCGTCGGGCCGTGCTATGGCGGGCAGGCTGGGGCTTGTGGCCGTGGAACACAATCCACGACGACGGCTCGTTCGCCCGCTGGCTTCGCAGCCTCTACGAGGATGCGTGAGTGCGGCCTCACCCCACCGCGTCGGCGATCAGGGTGCGGTAGACGCGGTGGGCGAGGTCGGCCTGGCGGGCTTCGTCGGGGGTGAACCAGGCGATCTCGGTGTGTTCGTCGCCGGTCAGGCGCGGGCCGGCGCCCTCCCATGCGGTCACCTTGAAGATGGTATAGCGCTTGCGGCCATAGGGGCCGGCTTCCGGTTCGGCGAGTTCGGTGAAGCGTTCGAACGCGGTCGGCGTGATCGCGAGTTCCTCGTCGAGTTCGCGCGCAAGCGCGTCCTCAACGGTCTCGCCCTTTTCGACATGGCCGCCGAAGAGATCCCAGACGTCCGGATAGGTCGGCCGGTCCTTCGACCGGTGGCCGAGCAGGACGCGGCCGTCGGCGACGATCAGGGCGACCGCGCATTCGAAGACCGGCGGGTCGCCCGCGGTCACGCCGCGCTCCTCAGTCCTTCCAGGGGCGGGTGAGTTCGTTTAGCCGCGCCTCCAACTCGCGCACGGTATGGCCGGTCAGGTCCTTGCCCAGATCGGCGGCGACGCGCTGGCTGGCCTGTTTGGAAAGCTTGTCGCGTAGGCGCCCCAAGGCCTGTGCCGGCGCCATCACGACCAGCTCGTCGAGCTTGTTCTTGGCGACCGCGGCGTTGATGCGCTCGGCCAGGTGGTCCAGGAAGTCGGCCTTCTCGTGATCCTTGGGATCGGTCGTGGGTTCCACCGCATGGCGGCCCTGGCCGCCGCTGTCGAAGGTGCGGCCCTGGCCGTCGGTCACGAGATCGCGGACATGCGCGCGCGCCGCCGCGTGGTCGAGATGCTCCAGTTCAGCCAGGGCGCCGTTCGCCCCGTTGCGGGCGAGAATCCGCGCGCGTGATCCATCGGCGACGACGAGCCACAACCGTTTCGACTTCATGGTGGTCCTCCGTACGGTGTTGAACCAGGTCTTGTTGTCGGCTGGCGGTCATAGAAGCCGCCTAGCCGCGTCAGCAGTGAGGATTGCCAGGCTGACCGCAAAGGCGAGCCAGGGCCAGAAAGCGGGCACGGCGAAGCTTGACGGGCCGACCGGATCGCGCCGTTTGATCAGGCCAAGCGCCAGGTTCACGGCGGTGAAGATGGCCAGCACGATCAAGGCCGTCGCTTCGGCGAGTGCCTCGATGGGCAGCGCGAGCGCCATGACCAAGATCAAGGCCCCGACGCTGACCGTCGCGATGATCGGAGTGTGGGTGCGCGGGTTGATGCGGCAAAAAACCGCGGGGATCGAGCCCTGCCAGCTCAACCCGTAGAGAACGCGAGACGCCATGACGGTCTGAATCACAATACCATTTAACGTGGCGAAGCTGGCGATCGCGATCAAGAGGACGGGCGACACGCCGCTCGCCTTTTCGTAAACAAGCGCCAGTGGCGCGTCGCTTGCCGCAAGCTCCGCCGGCGGCACGACGGCCAGCGCGGCCAGCGCAACGAGGACATAGATCACGGTCGAGCCGATCAGCGTCGCGATGATGGCATAGGGCATGATACGGCGCGGTTCCTTCACCTCCTCGATCACGTTGACCATGTCCTCGAAGCCGACAAAGGCGAAGAAGGCGAGCATCATGGCGCCCATGAAGCCGGCCCAGACGAAGCCGTCGCCGGGCGTGGCGACGGTAAGGTTATTGCCGAGTTCGGAAAACTCAGGCAGCGCGACGCCGACGACCAAGAGCAGGCCGGCGATCTCCAGGACGGTCACGATGCCGGCGACCAGCACCGATTCCTTGATGCCCCAGCACGCCAGCGCGGTCAGTGCGACAATGACGATGGTGATCAAGGCCCAGCGCGGCAGCGGCACGATCTCGCCGATGTAGCCGGCGGCGCCGATGGCGATGGCAGCTGACGACACCATGCCGACCAGGGCGACCGCCAGGCCGGCGATCAGCGACAGGGCCTTGGAGCCGAACCCCTCGCGGATATAGATCGCCTCGCCGGCGCTTCTGGGAAACCGCGCCGCGAGTTCGGCGAACGACAGCGCGGTCAGGCCGGCCAGGACGGCGGCGGCCAGGAACGCCAACGGCATCAGGGCGCCGGTTTCGCCCGCGACCTTGCCGATCAGCACGTAGATCCCGGCGCCGATGGTGACGCCGAGGCCATAGAGCGTCAGTAGCCAGAAACCCAGGCGCCGCCTTAGAGCAGGTCCCGGCTTGGTGGTATCGCTCCGCGTTTCCGTCAAGGCAGGTGAACCTGCTCTACGTTTTGAATGGAGAACGGATTCATATGGTTCGATTGAACCGCCAGAAGGTTCCACCGAACCATGACCCGCTCTCGACCCGGCTTGGGCGCCGTCATCCAGGTGTTGGGGGGTCGTTCAGCCGTTGCAGGCGTTGCGCGGCCTGACGCGCGAAGCGCAACGTCAGCGCCTTGCGTCGCGAGGCATGCATGGTGCGCTCTACCGATGGCCGGATGATGGTAGCGTCCCAGCGGTCGGCGATCATCAGGCCTTCGTCTTCGGGCAAGACATCGATGGGGAATCCCTGCGGCACGGCGAAATAGAAGTCGTCACAAAACTCAAGATAATCCGGCCACTTCGAATCGGCACGAAAATCCGCCAGCGAACTCTTGATTTCGACGATCGTGAAGCGGCCGTCGCCGTCCAGCGCCAGCAGATCCGCGCGCCGTCCGTTCTTCAGGCTGAACTCGGTCAGCGATGCCACGGCCATGGCGTCGAACAAGCGCCCGATGCCGCGCGCCAGCAGCGGCGCCACGTTGCGCCCGCCGACGTCTTCCAACCCGTCCCGAATCACATCCGCCATGACAGAAGCTTAGCGGTGGCGGCCTGCGAACAAAAGGGGACCTTTGCGTTGTCAGTCGCTTTTTCCACTGACCCCGGCTTCGGCGAAGGTCGCCATGCCGTTGTGGCAATCGGCGGCAGCCTGGACGGTCAGGAGCGCGACCGCCGCGCCGGAGCCTTCGCCCAGGCGCATGCCCAGATCGAGGACGGGGTCCAGACCAAGTTTCTCGGCGAGCGGGCCGTGGCCATGTTCGGCGCTCAGATGGCCGAGCAGGCAGTGATCGAGCGCGTCGTCGCGCAGTTGCTTCAGGACCGCCGCGCTGGCGGTCGCGACATAGCCGTCCAGGATGACCGGGACCCGGTTCAGCCGCGCGGCCAGGATCGCGCCGGCGATGGCGGCCTGCTCGCGACCGCCGACGCTTGCCAGCGCGATCAAAGGATCCTTCAGCGTGTCGCCGTGGAAGGCGAGGGCCCGATCGATGACAGCGGCCTTGTGGCTGACACCAGCGGCGTCCAGGCCAGTGCCCGGCCCCGCCCAATCGGCGCCGCTGCCGCCCAAAAGGGCCGCCGCGAGCGCCGCCGAAACCGTGGTGTTGCCGATACCCATGTCGCCGGGGATCACGATATCGGCCTCGCCAATAGCCGCCATACCGGTGACGAAGGCGTCGACGGTCGCCGCCTCGTCCATGGCAGGGCCCTGGGTGAAGTCGCCGGTCGGTCGGTCCAGATCCAGCGCGGTGACCGACAGGCTGGCGCCGGCGCGCCTGGCGAGCTGGTTGATCGCCGCGCCGCCCGACTCGAAGTTCGCCACCATCTGGTGCGTCACATCAGCGGGAAACGCCGAGATGCCCTGGGCCGTCACGCCGTGGTTGCCGGCAAAGACCAGGATCGCCGGCTTGTCGGCGCGCGGCGGATGGCCCTGCCAGCCGGCCAGCCAGCGCGCGATCGTCTCCAGCTTGCCCAACGCGCCCGGTGGTTTGGTCAGCACCGCGTCGCGTGTCTCGGCGGCTTTAAGGGCGCCGGTATCGGGTTGGGGCAAATCCGCCATCAAGGCGCGGATATCGTCGAAGGATGTTGGCATCATGAGCGGATCGTCTTCTGGTGGGACCGTTGAACGGTTCCACCAGAAGACGTGAATCCGCTCTCTATCAATGCATGGAGCAGATTCACTCACATTGGCTGAATCGCCAAGCGATTCAATCAACATGAGATCTGCTCCAGGACTTGCCTTGACGGCTAGGGGAGGGCGCGGGATAAGCACGAGAACGTCCTGCAACGCAACCCTAGATCGCTCATGTCCCACGATGATAGCGGGCAGCACGATACCGATCTCGACTGGATCGACCGGCTGCGTCTGGCGTTTGGCTTTCTGACCCGCCTGCCGGTGGGTGGTCGCGGCGTGTCGGCACCCCTGGCCCAGGCGGCTGCCTTGTTCCCGATCGTCGGCGCTGTTGTCGGCCTGGCGGCGGGCGTCGTCTACGTCATCGCGCACGGCCTTGGCACCGGACCGTGGCTCGCCGCCTGCATGGCGGTCGGCGCGGCGGTCTTGATCACCGGCGCGTTGCACGAGGATGGCCTGGCCGACGTCGCCGATGGGTTCGGCGGCGGCGGCGACCGCGAGTCGAAGCTCGATATCATGCGCGACAGCCGGATCGGCAGCTACGGCGTGATCGCTCTGGTGCTGGTCATCGCCGCGCGCATCGGTGCCCTGGCTGGCATCGGCAATCCCTATGAAGTGCTGGCGACGCTGATCGCCGCGGGCGCGGTGTCGCGCGCGGTGCTCGTGGTCGCCATGCGCATGATGCCCAGGGCGCGAACCGACGGCCTTGGCGCTGACGCCGGCACGCCTGGCTTCGAAGCGACGATCATGGCGCTGGGTATCGCCGCGCTCTTGACGCTCGTCCTGCTGCTGCCCTGGACCTGGGTGCTGGCGCTCCTTCTGGCCACGGCTGCGGCGGCGGTCGTCATCTATGTCGCCGGCCGGCAGATCGGTGGTCAGACCGGCGACGTTTTGGGCGCCATGCAGCAGGCGACCGAGATCGCGGTCCTGGTCGCCGTGGCGATGGTGACATGACCGTCACCCGTTGGTGGTGGATCCGCCACGCGCCGGTAACCGAGACCAACGGTCGCATTTACGGCGCCACCGATCCCAACGCCACGATCGAAAGTCCGGAGGCGTATCGCGCACTCGACGCCATGCTGCCCGACGACGCCGTCTGGGTAACCAGCCACCTGAAGCGCACCAAACAGACGGCCGCCGCGATCGCTAAGGCCGGCGGCCGCCAGATCGCGCCGCTCGAGGAGCCCGATCTCGGTGAACAGAGCTTCGGCGCCTGGCACGGCCTGACGTATGACGAGGTTAACGCCTTTGCCGACAGCCATCGGTTCTGGCTGGCGCCGGCGACTCACCGCCCGCCGGACGGTGAGAGTTTCGCCGATCTCACGATCCGGGTCAGCCGCGTGATCCACCGCCTGACCGACGAGAATGCGGGCCGCGACATCATCGCCGTGGCGCACGGCGGCAGCATTCGCGCGGCCCTTGGCGTCGCGCTCGAGCTGACGCCCGAAGACGCGTTGAAGTTCGCGACCGAGAACCTCTCTTTGACCCGCCTTGACCACCACGCGGCGTCCGGCGGACACCCGCCGACCTGGTGTGTCACCTGGATGAACCGGCCGCCGGCCGGTGACTTGATCCTCGGACAACCGGCATAGCGCTCGCCCCTATCGTCTGCTAGGTTCGTCGATGCACGTGAGAAGAGGGAAGCCGGTGACGCGGACCGTCCGCCAGACCGGCGCTGCCCCCGCAACTGTGACGGCGAGGCCGAAGGCTTGATCCCACTGGTTCTTTCGAGAGCCGGGAAGGGGCCTTCCAGCCGGTGACCCGGAGCCAGGAGACCTCCTCGCGCGGCAACTAGGGCCAGTCACGACCTCGGAGGGAGGCAAGCGACCCGGTGAGTGTTCCTCGTCCCGATATTCCCCGACCCGACGCGGCCGGCAACGCCGCCGTGACCTTTGTGCTGGGCGGCGCGCGCTCGGGCAAAAGCCTGTGGGCGGAAAACCACGTGCTGGAATCGCGTCTGGCGCCGGTCTACCTGGCGACTGCGGAAGCCCATGACGAGGAGATGCAGCGGCGCATCGCCCAGCACCGGGCCCAGCGCGACGAACACTGGACGACCGTCGAGGAACCGCTCGATCTGGCGCGCGCGCTCAAGGAGAACGCCGGCGAAGGACGCGCTGTTCTTGTCGACTGCCTGACGCTGTGGCTCGCCAACCTGATGGCCGCCGAACGCGATGTCATCAAGGAGGCCGAAGCCGTCTGCCGCGTACTCGGTACCATCGGTGGCCACGTGACGGTCGTCTCGAACGAAGTCGGCCAGGGCATCGTGCCCGCCAACAAGGTGGCGCGGGAATTCCGCGACCACGCCGGGCGGCTGCACCAACAGGTCGCGGCGCTTTCCGGCAAGGTCGTCTTTGTCACCGCCGGGCTGGCTCAGGTGCTCAAGGGCGAGGGCCGTTCGTGACCGGCGCGCTGCGCATCGTCTGCCTGCTGCCGGCGGCAACCGAAATCGTCGCGGCCGTGGGCCTGGCCGACCAAATCGTCGGGATCAGCCACGAGTGCGACCAGCCGGCCTCGATCCGTGATCGGGCGGTTCTAACATCGAGCAGCATCGATTCATCGAAGCCAAGCGCCGAGATCGACCACACCGTGCGCGAGCGGGCGCGTCGGGCGCTGACGCTCTACGATCTCGATCTTGAGGCGCTGGCCGCATTGCGCCCGACCCACATAGTGACCCAGGACCGGTGCGCGGCCTGCGCGATCGATCTTGCGTCGGTCGAGCGGGTCGTCGGTGAGATGGCCGGGCAGCGGCCGCAGATCCTCTCGCTGTCGCCGGCCCGGTTGGGCGATGTCTTCGCCGACATGCGCCGGGTCGCATCCGCGCTGGGCGGTGATGCGTTGGTTGTCGACGAGCTGGAGGCACGCATCGGTGCCATTCGTGGCGTTCTGTTCGGTCAGCCGTCCAAACCTGTCTTCGCGGTCGAGTGGTGCGATCCGCCGATGGCATCCGGCCATTGGATCAGCGATGTCGTGGAAGCCGCCGGCGGCGACCCCGTGCTGGCGCAACCTGGCGAGAAGGCGCGGTTATTGAGCGCCGATGAGATTGCCGCCGCCGAGGCCGATGTCGCCGTCTTCATGCCCTGCGGTTTCGATCTGGACCGCGCGTCGTCGGAAACCCGCAACGCGCTCAGCGAACCGCTTTGGGCAGGGCTTGCCATGCCGGCGGTCGCCGTCGACGCCAACCGTTACTTCACGCGCCCCGGTCCCGGTCTCGTCGATTCAATCGAGATCATGGCCGAAATCCTGCATCCCGCCGTCGCCAGTTTCGGTCACGAAGGCCGCGGCTGGCGGTCGCTGACATCTTGAACGGAGTTTATTGCCTCCATGAGCCTTCCGACAAAAATCCCCGCCACGGTCGTGACCGGTTTTCTGGGCGCCGGCAAAACGACCTTGATCCGGCACCTGATCGAGCGATCCGGCGGCCGCCGTTTCGCGTTCATCATCAACGAGTTCGGCGATCTCGGCGTCGACCGCGAGCTGATCAAGGGCTGCGGTGTCGAGGGCTGCGAAGACGAGGATATCGTTGAGCTGACCAATGGCTGCATCTGCTGCACCGTGGCCGACGACTTTCTGCCGACAATCCAGACGCTGATCGACCGCGACGATCCGCCCGAACATATCGTCATCGAGACCTCGGGGCTGGCCTTGCCGAAACCGCTGGTCAAGGCGTTCACCTGGCCGGAGGTCAGGAGCCGGGTCACGGTCGACGGCGTTGTCGCTGTGATCGACGGGCGCGCCGTTGCAGACGGCCGTTTCGCCGCCGACCCCGATGCCGTCCAGGCCCAGCGCGAGGCCGATGACAACCTGGATCACGAAAACCCGCTGGAAGAGGTGTTCGAGGAGCAGGTCGCCTGCGCCGACATGATCATCATCAACAAGACGGATCTGTTGGACGAGGACGGGCTGAATGCGGTGCAAGCGGCGGTCGGCCCGCACCGGCGCGACGCCGTCAAGATCGTCAAAGCGCGGTCCGGCGCCGTCGATCCGGTCGCGGTCCTGGGCATGGCCGCCGCCGCCGAGGACGATCTCGACAGCCGGCACTCCCATCACGACGATCTGGACGACGATCACGATCACGACGACTTCGACACGTTCACGCTGACGCTCGGCCCGATCACCGATCCAGAAGCGCTGGAAGCACGCCTGATCGAGACCGTTGCCGACCATGACGTGCTGCGTATCAAGGGTTTTCTCGACATCCCCGGCAAACCCATGCGCCATGTCGTGCAGGGGGTCGGCGGCCGTTTCGCGCGCCATTACGACCGGCCCTGGGGCGATGACGAAGTGCGGCGTAGCGAACTCGTCGTGATCGGCCTCAAAGGCCTCGACCGCGACGCTATCACCGCTGCCTTGGCGGACTCTGCCTGATGCACCTGCTGGCGGCACAGCCCGGCACCATCTCCGACGGTTCGGAGGCGATTGATCTCGGCCAGACGCCGGGCGACATCGTCGTGCTGTCGGCCGCCGACACGGAACTCGCCTGTCTCGCCAATGCGTACGGCGCGCGCGCAGAGGGCGGACCAAGCCTGCGCCTCGCCAATCCCATGCAGCTATCCCATCACCTGTCCGTCGACACCTATGTCGAGACGGTGATTGCCGAGGCGAAGCTGGTTGTTGTCCGTCTGCTGGGCGGCGCGGCCTATTGGTCCTATGGCGCCGAGCAGGTGAGCGCCTTGTGCCGTCGCCAGGGTGTTGCTTTGGCACTGCTGCCCGGTGACGACAAAGACGATCCGGAGCTGCGCACGCTCTCGACCCTGGAGGGCGAGACCTATGACCGCCTGTGGACCTACCTTATCCATGGCGGCCTCGCCAATGCCGGCGCATTTCTCGACTACGCGGCGTCGCTGGCTGGATTTGCGTCAGTATGGGTCGAGCCGGAGCCGCTGCCCCGCTTCGGCCTCTACTGGCCCGGCGAAACACCGGGCTCGGTCGATGCGTTGAGGACCCACTGGCATGCCGGTCGCCCGGTCGCCGCCATCGTCTTCTACCGTGCGCTGGTCCATGCGGCGAACCTGGCGGCGCTCGACGCCTTGATCGCGGCGCTCGATAAAGACGGTCTGAACGCCCTGCCGATCTTCAGCCAGAGTTTGAAGGAACCCCTGGCCGCCGAAGCGGTCGCGTCCTTCCTCGATGAGGCCGGACCATCGGTCATCCTGAACGGCACCGGATTTGCGCTTTCGAGCCCCGGGGCGGCGCGCACGCCGACGCCGTTCGACGGGGCCGACTGTCCGGTACTGCAGGTCGTTTTCTCTGGCGGCACCGAGGCGGCTTGGCGCGACGGCATGCGTGGGCTTGCGCCGCGCGACATCGCCATGAACGTCGCGCTGCCGGAGGTCGACGGCCGGCTGATGACCCGCGCGGTGTCGTTCAAGGAAGCCGCGCGCTTCGACGAGAGGACCCAGACCAATATCGTCGCCTACCAGCCGCTGCCCGACCGCGCGCGCTGGGTCGCGCGGCTGGCGGCAAGCTGGGCGCGGCTGCGCGCCGCCGCCGCCGGCGAACGTAAGGTCGCCTTGGTGCTCGCCAACTATCCAAACCGTGACGCGCGGATCGGTAACGGCGTCGGGCTCGACACACCCGCCAGCGCGGCCGCCGTGCTGACGGCCCTGCGCGGTGCTGGTTACGACGCGACCGGCGCGCCCGACGACGGCGCCGACCTGATCGAACAGCTTCTGGCCGGGCCGACCAACGACCTGACGGCGCGCGCCTGGAAGCGATCCGATGTCGTGCTTCCGCTCGAGGCTTATCGCGATGTCTTCGACGGTCTGCCACGGGACGTCCGCGACCAGGTCACCAAACGGTGGGGCGCGCCGGAGACGGATCCCTTTGTCGCTGAGGGCGGCTTTCACCTGAGCGTCCTGATGTTCGGCAACATCGCCGTCGGCGTGCAGCCGGCGCGCGGCTACAACATCGACCCGAAAGCGACCTATCACGATCCCGATCTGGTCCCGCCGCACGGCTATCTCGCCTTCTATGCCTGGATCGCCGTGACGTTCGGGGCGCATGCGGTCGTCCACATGGGCAAGCACGGCAATCTCGAATGGCTGCCGGGCAAGGCGCTGGCGCTGTCGGAGACGTGTTTCCCCGAGGCTGCCTTCGCGCCCTTGCCGCATCTCTACCCCTTCATCGTCAACGATCCAGGCGAGGGCACCCAGGCCAAGCGGCGCACCGCCGCCGTCATCATTGACCATCTGACGCCACCCCTGGCGCGCGCGGAGTCCTATGGTCCCCTGCGCGAGCTGGAGGCCCTGGTTGATGAGTATTTTGAGGCCAGCCAAACCGATCCGCGCCGTCTTACCGTACTCGCCCGCGACATCCTGGAGCTGTGCGCGACGACGGGCCTGGACGCTGACTGCGGCATCGGCGCCGGCGACACGGAAGCCGACAAGTTGCAAAAGCTCGACGGCTATCTCTGTGAGCTCAAGGAGATGCAGATCCGCGATGGCCTGCATATCTTCGGCAGCGCGCCGGTCGATGGTCTGCGCGATGCACTGCTGGTGGCGCTTGCCCGCGTGCCGCGTCGTGCCGGTGAAGGCGGCGATGCCTCGCTGACCCGCGCCATCGCCACCGACTTGAATCTGGACGTCGATCCCCTAAACGCCGACATGGCGGCGCCATGGTCCGGTTTGCGTCCAGACGTCCTGGTCGGACAGACTGATGATCCCTGGCGCACGACGGGCGACACGGTCGAACGCATCGAACTGTTGGCCCTCGGTCTTGTTGCCGGGGCCAAAGAATGCCCCGCTGGTTGGCCGGCGACGCGTGCTGTTCTCGACGAAATCGAGAGCCGTTTGGCGCCCGCCATCGCGGGGTCGGGCGCTGCCGAAATCGACGGGCTTCTGACCGGGCTCGACGGGCGTTTCGTGGCGCCTGGACCGTCCGGCGCGCCATCGCGCGGACGCCCTGATGTGCTGCCCACCGGCCGCAATTTCTATTCGGTCGATACCCGCGCGGTGCCGACGCCGGCGGCGTGGACGCTGGGCTGGAAGTCGGCGACGCTGTTGCTGGAACGCCATGTTCAGGACCACGGCGATTGGCCACGCGCCGTCGCGTTGAGCTGTTGGGGCACCGCCAATATGCGTACCGGTGGCGACGACATCGCCCAGGCGCTGGCGTTGATGGGCGTGCAGCCGCAATGGGAACCCCGAAGCGGACGGGTCACCGGCTTCGAGGTCATGCCCGCCGGCGTGCTGGGTCGGCCGCGCGTCGATGTCACGCTGCGCGTCTCCGGTTTCTTCCGTGATGCCTTTCCCAATCTGATTGATCTGGTCGACAGCGCCGCGCGCGCCGTCGCCGCACTCGACGAACCTGCCGACGTCAACCCGCTGGCGGCCAGCGCCGCGCAAGAGGTGTCGCGACTTGTGTCGGATGGTGTCGATCCCGAAAGGGCGCGCCAGATGGCGGGGCATCGCGTCTTCGGATCCAAGCCGGGCGCCTATGGCGCCGGTCTGCAGGCGCTGATCGACGAGGGCATCTGGGAGAGCGAAGGCGATCTGGCCGATGCCTATCTCGCCTGGTCCGGCTATGCCTATGGTGACGGCGCCGAGGGTGAGGCCCAGCACAACCTGTTCCGCGACCGGCTCAAACAGGTCGAAGCGGTGTTGCACAACCAGGACAACCGCGAGCACGACCTGCTCGACAGCGATGACTACTACCAGTTCGAGGGCGGTATCACCGCCGCCGTAAGGCAGCTTTCCGGCCGTCAGCCCGTCGTCTACCACAACGACACCAGCCGTCCGGAAAACCCCGCGATCCGGCGCCTGGAAGAGGAAATCGCCCGCGTCGTCCGGGCGCGTGTGGTCAACCCCAAGTGGATCGCCGGCGTCATGCGCCACGGCTACAAGGGCGCGTTCGAAATGGCGGCGACGGTCGACTATCTGTTCGGCTTCGCCGCGTCGGCGCGCTGCGTCGCCCATCACCACTTTGATGCCGTTTTCGAGGCCTATCTTCTGGATCCCGATGTCCGAAGTTTCCTCGAGCGCGCCAATCCGGCCGCGCTGGGTGACATCGCACGCCGGTTGGCGGAGGCCGAGGCGCGTGGCCTGTGGCGACCGCGCCGCAATTCCACCATGCCGCTGTTGAACACGCTGGCAGGCAATGCCGAGGAGGATGTCGCATGAGCGAAGACACCACCGCCGCAACCGAAGAGGTCAACGAGCGTCATCGCGAAAAGATGAAGAAGCGCAAGGCTGCGCGCGACAAGATGATGGCGTCGAAGACCGAGGAGCGGGGCCTGATCATCGTCCACACTGGCAAGGGCAAGGGCAAATCGTCGGCCGCCTGGGGCATGGCGCTTCGATGCCTGGGCCACGGCTACAAGATCGGTGTTGTCCAGTACATCAAGGGCAGACGCGAGACCGGCGAACACATGCTGTTCGCGCAGTTTCCCGACCTCGTGAGCCACAAGATCATGGGCGAGGGCTTCACCTGGGAAACCCAGGACCGCGAGCGCGATATAGCCGCGGCGACCGCCGCCTGGGAGGCATCGAAGGTGATGATGGCCGATCCGGAGATCCGCATGGTGATCCTGGACGAGCTGAATGTCGCGCTGCGCTACGAATACGTCGATCTGGACGAGATCCTGGACACGCTTGCCACAAAGCGGCCCGATCTGCATGTCGTGATCACCGGGCGCAATGCTAAACCCGAGCTCATTGACATGGCGGACCTGGTGACCGAAATGACGCTTGTCAAACACCCCTTCCGCGACGGTGTTCGCGGCCAGCCCGGGGTGGAGTTCTAAGCGAAGAAACCAATAGGACCATGAGGCGCACCGAACTCCTTCCACCCGTTCAGGAATGCCTGGAAAGGAACTTGCAGCCATGAAACATCTGATCGCAGCCGTATTCGTGTTCGCTCTGGCGATCCCGGCGGCATCGCCGAAAGCCGCGGACTCACCGCAAAACATCGTCGATTCCGCGCTCGTCACCTTCAACAACATGAGCGCCGATCCCAACTTCAGGAACCTCAACACCCTGGTCGACCGCGCCAAGGCGATCATCATCGTGCCCGACATGTTCAAGGCCGGCTTCATCATCGGCGGCCAGTTCGGTAACGCGGTCATGCTGGTGCGCGGCGAGGACGGCACCTGGAGCCCGGTCGGGTTCTTGCAGATGGGTGCCGGCAGCGTCGGCCTGCAGATTGGCGCCCAGGTTTCCAAGGTCGTGCTGATGGTCATGACCGATGGCGGTCTGGAGGCAATCCTCTCCAACAAGGTCACCCTGGGTGGCGATGCGTCCGTCGCCGCCGGCCCGGTTGGCGCGGGTGTTGCCGCGCAGACCACGACGGATATTGGCGCCGATGTCTATTCCTACACCAAGGCGCAAGGCCTCTTTGTCGGCGCCTCGCTGGAAGGCGCGGTCATCGAGCCGGACAGCAAGCGCAATGCCGAGTATTACGGCCGTTCGGTCTCGCTGCGCGACATCATGATCAACCGCGTTGTCGACAATGCCGGCGCGAACCCCCTGCGGGCGCGCCTCTCCGGCTTCTGATCGGGGTTGATCGACGATGTCGATTCTGCGGCAATGGTTCATGGGTTGGGTTGTGGCGGCGGCATTGTTCGCCGCCACGCCGGCCCATGCGGACTCGCCGCAGGATCTGGTCGGCGACGCCCAGGCCACGGTCGAACAGCTGATCACCGATCCGGACTTCGAGAATCTGCGCGGCCTCTTGACCCGCGCCCGCGGCGTGGTCGTCGTGCCGGCGCTGTACAAGGCCGGCCTGATCATCGGGGGCGAGGTGGGCGAGGCGGTTCTGCTGGCCCACGATCTGAACACCGGCGCGTGGAGCTACCCGGCGTTCATGACCATGGCGTCGGGCAGCGTCGGCCTGCAGATCGGCGCCTCGGTGAACCAGGTCGTCCTGGTCATCATGACCGATGACGGCATGGAGGCGATGCTGGCCGACAAGATTGAGATCGGCGGCGATGCGTCCGTCGCCGCTGGGCCGGTCGGCGTCAACGCCAAGGCGGCGACCACCAGTACCGAGTTCGATCAAGACATCTATGCTTACGGCACCGGACAGGGCCTGTTCGCCGGCGTTGCCGTCGAAGGCGCGATCCTGATCCCCGACGAGGACACCAACCAGCTCTACTATGGTGAGGCCGCGACGACCCGCGAGATCGTGCAGGCTGGCACCGTGTCGAACGATGATGCCGATGGCCTGCGCGCCGCGCTGACCGGCATTGACCCGGAGTAGGGCGGTTGTGACGCGCCCACCCGCCCTCATGCTGCAGGGCACCGGATCGGATGTCGGCAAGTCGCTGCTGGTCGCCGGTCTGGCGCGCGCCTATACCCGCCGCGGCCTCAAGGTGCGGCCGTTCAAGCCGCAGAACATGTCGAACAATGCGGGCGTGACCCCCGATGGCGGTGAAATCGGCCGCGCCCAGATGTTGCAGGCTCGTGCCGCTGGCATCGCGCCCTCGGTCGACATGAACCCGGTCTTGCTGAAGCCGCAGTCGGAGCGAGGCGCCCAGGTTGTCGTGCAGGGCCGCGTGTTCGGCGAGGCGCAGGCGCGCGACTATCACACGCTCAAACCGCAGCTGTTGCCGCGGGTCATCGAGAGTTTCGATCGGCTGGGCGCGGATGCCGATCTGGTGCTGATCGAAGGCGCTGGCAGTCCGGCGGAGGTCAACCTGCGCCAGGGTGACATCGCGAACATGGGATTTGCCGAGGCCGCCGATGTACCGGTGGTGCTGGTCGGCGATATCGACCGGGGCGGTGTCATCGCGAGCCTTGTCGGCACCATGGCACTCTTGGAGCCGGACGAGAAGGCGCGCATCCGGGCCTACATCATCAACAAGTTTCGCGGCGATCCCGCGCTGTTTGACGATGCGCTCGCCATCATCGCCGCGCGCACCGGGTGGGAATGTCTGGGGATCGTGCCGCACTTGGCCGAAGCCAAACGACTGCCGGCCGAGGATGCGGTCGCGCTCGACAGTTTCGCCTCGGAAGATGGGACCGGCGGTACCATCCGCATCGCGGTGCCCCGGCTTGCACGCATCGCCAATTTCGATGACCTCGACCCATTGCTCGCCGAGCCCGATGTCGCGGTCACCGTGGTCGAACCAGGACAGCCGCTGCCGGGCGATGCGGATCTCATTATCCTGCCGGGCTCCAAGGCGACCGTCGGGGACCTGCGTGATCTGAAGAACCAGGGTTGGGATATCGACCTTGCCGCCCATATCCGACGTGGCGGCTGGGTGCTCGGCATCTGCGCGGGTTACCAGATGCTGGGTCAGCGGGTCTCAGACCCCGACGGCATCGAAGGTGCCGCCGGCATGGAGCCGGGCCTCGGTCTGCTCGACGTTGAGACGGTGCTGGCCGGTGACAAACAGCTCACCGAGGTCGCCGCGCGCGACGTTGAGACCGGCGCGGTCTTCACCGGCTACGAGATGCATATCGGCGAGACGACGGGCGCCGGGATCGCGCGGCCGATGATCGAGATCGACGGCCGGCCCGATGGTGCGGTCGCGCCGTCAGGCCGCGTCATGGGCTGCTACGTGCACGGACTGTTCGCCGCCGACGATTTTCGCCACCAGTTCCTGGCGCGCATCAGGAACCGCGCGGTCTCAGGGCTCTCCTTCGAGGCCGCGGTCGACGAGGCGCTTGACCGTGTCGCCGACGGTATGGAGCAGGCGCTCGACCTGGATCGCCTGCTGGCGATCGCCAGCGGCGATCAGAGCCAGGTCAGCAAGGTGACGGCGATCAGCCCATGAATGATGCACGCATTGACATAGAGCTTCAGCGAGCGGTCGATATCCTCCGCGGTAACGTCCGTGCGGCCGTCGCCCATCCAGGCGCCGTCGACGGTTTCGTGCCCGTATTGGCGCGGTCCTGCGATGGCGATGCCGAGCGCGCCGGCGAACGCGGCTTCCGGCCAGCCGGCGTTGGGCGAGTTGTGTTGCGGCGCGTCACGGAAGACCGCCTTCAGACCTTCGCCGGGGCGGCTGCCGGTCATGAAGCAGGCGCCCAAGACGACGATGAAGGCCGAGAGGCGCGCCGGGATCCAGTTAACCACGTCGTCGAAGTGGGCCGAGGCCGCGCCGAATGCGCGGTGGGATTCGCTCTTGTGGCCCAGCATGCTGTCCAGCGTGTTGACGGCCTTGTAGGCCGCCATGCCGGGCAGGCCGAACAGCAAAAACCAGAACACCGGCGCGACCACGCCGTCGGCGAAATTCTCCGCGCAGGACTCGATCGTGGCGCGTCCGACGCCGTGGTCATCCAGCCTCTTGGGGTCGCGTCCGACGATGTGTGCGACGGCGGCGCGTCCGCCGTCCAGGCCCTCGTCGCGCAGTCCCTGGGCGACGCGACGGACGTGCACATAGAGATCGCGCTGGGCGATCAGGACGGAGGCGCAGAATGCCTCGATCAGCCAGCCGAACGGGATGAGATCGGTGATCGCGACGATCACCCAGCCGGTGAAAGCGGCCAGCGTTGTCACCAGGACAAGCACCACAATGCCGCGCAGATGGCGGGTCGCCGCATCGCGGCGGTTCAGGCGCCTGTCGAGCCAGTCGATCAGACCGCCCAGAAGCGCGATCGGGTGGGGCACGCGGCCCCACAGCCAGCGGGGGTCGCCGATCAGCGCATCCAGAAGCAGGGCCGCCGCCAGGACCGACGGCGCGGCGAGATCCAACAACATGGCGCGTACATGGGACGAAGGGTCCCGGGCGTCAATCGAAACAACCGGCGTCCCATGGGTGAAAGGACACGATCATGAGCGAGACGGCTATCATGCTGTGCGGCCACGGCAGCCGCGACGAGGGCGCCATCACGGAGTTCGGCGCCATCGCCGAGCGCCTGCGCGAACGAGTCGACGTACCCTTGGAGCACGGCTTCCTGGAGTTCGCGACGCCGATCATCCGCGACGGGCTCGATAAGCTGCGCGCCGGCGGCGCCAGCAACATCCTGGCCGTGCCCGGCATGCTGTTCGCCGCCGGCCACGTCAAGAACGACGTGCCGTCGGTCTTGAACACCTATATGGCGCAGCATGACGGGTTGACGATCAAGTTCGGCCGGGATCTGGGCATCGACACGCGCATGGTGCGTGCCGCCGGCGACCGGGTCATGGCTGCCGTCGAGGCCGCCAACAAGGCGAATGGCGAGGTGGCGCTGCACGACACCCTGCTGGTCACGGTCGGACGCGGCGCGTCGGATCCGGACGCCAACTCCAACATTGCCAAGGTCGGGCGCATGTTGTGGGAGGGTCTGGGTTTCGGCTGGGGCGAGGTCGCCTACTCCGGCGTCACCTTCCCGCTGGTCCAGCCCGGACTGCGCCACGCGGTGCGGCTCGGCTACAAACGCATCGTCGTCTTTCCGTACTTCCTCTTCACCGGCATCCTGGTGCGTCGCATCTACGATCACACCGACATCGTCGCGGCCGAGTTTCCCGACGTGGAGTTCGTCAAGGCGGGTTATCTGAACGACCATCCCCTGGTGGTCGATACCTTCCTAGACCGCATCCAGGAGATCGAAGGCGGCACCGGCAACATGAATTGTCAGACCTGCAAGTACCGCATGCAGGTCTTGGGTTTCGAGGACGAAGTCGGTCTCGCCCAGGAAAGCCATCACCACCATGTCGAGGGTATTGGCACCGGTCCGGCGGATAACGACGGTCATAGCCACGATCACAGCCATCATCACCATCACCACCATGGTGACGGTCATGACCACGGGCATGGCCACAGCCACGATCACGGGCACAGCCATGATCATGGGCACGGGCACAGTCATGATCACGGCCATCATCCCTATCCCCATGCCGACCACCCGCTGGGCCCGCGTACCCTGAAGGGCTGAGACAACGATGGCGCTGTTCGACGCCTACATGATGGTCGACTGGAGCGCGGCGGCGGTGCCGCGCACGGGCAAGGATTCGGTCTGGGTCTGCCTGGCCGCGCGTTCTGCCGGTGGCCTGCGATTGGTGGCTCTGGAGAACCCGCCAACACGAGCGGCAGCGCGTGACAGCATCGCCGGACTCTTTATCGGCTGCCGCGACGCCGGCCAAAAGGTCATCGCCGGTTTCGACTTCCCCTTCGGCTACCCCAAGGGTTTCGCCCGGACACTCGGTCTTGAGGGGCCGGCCTGGCGCGCCGCATGGGACGAGGTCGACCGGCTGATCGAGGACGCCGACGACAACACCAACAACCGTTTTGATGTTGGCGCCGGGCTTAACCGAAGGCTGGGCCGGCCCGGTCCGTTCTGGGGCTGTCCGGCCGGTCAGGCCCGCGCGACGCTCACGACGCGGCGGCCCGAGGCCTATGGTCGCGGACGGCTTGCGGAGCGGCGCATCGGCGAACGTTACATCACCGGTCCACAGCCGGTCTGGAAGCTCGCCTATACCGGCTCGGTCGGAAGCCAGGTTCTCATGGGTCTGCCGGTGGTCAAGGCGCTGCGCCGCGATCGCCGGTTCAAGGCGCGCATCTGGCCGTTCGAGACGGGTCTTAAGTCTCTGACCACGGGTGACTTGCGCGACTTGGACGTCGTGCTGGCGGAGATCTACCCGTCACTTGTCGCGCCCCGTTCAAACAGCGATGCGGTTAAGGACGCACTGCAGGTTCAGGCCATGGTGGGCTATCTGAAAGCGCTCGACGATGCCGGAGAGCTCGGCGCTCTCTTCGCCGGCGCGGACGATTTGAGCGCCGCCGAACGCCGGGCGATCGAGACCGAGGAGGCCTGGATCCTGGGCGTGAGCGAGCCGGGCACGAAGGCCGGCCGCATCGCCGTCGATGTCGATGCCCTGTTCCGTGGGGGCGGCCATGTCGCTGCCTGAAACCGGGGACTATCTGCGCGACCCCGACGCGATCTATCGGGAGTCACGGCGTATCATAGAAAGCGAAGCCAACCTCGCACGGCTCGACGACGACACCCGTCCGCTCGCGGTGCGGTTGATCCACGCCTGCGGCATGACTGATCTGGTCGGCGATCTCGCGTTGTCGCCTGGCGCCGTCGCCCGTGGCCGCCAAGCGCTCGAAGCCGGCGCGGCCATCCTTTGCGACGTCGAGATGGTCGCGCGCGGCGTCATCGCCAGTCGTCTGCCGGCAGGTAACGCGGTGGTTTGCCGTTTGAACGATCCGGCCGTGCCAGATCTGGCAAAGACGCGGGCGACGACCCGTTCCGCGGCGGCCGTCGACTTGTGGGACGGGCATCTCGACAACGCGGTTGTCGCCATCGGCAACGCGCCGACCGCGTTGTTCCGACTGTTGGAGAAGATCGAGGACGGTGATGCCCGACCGGCGCTGGTCATCGGCATGCCCGTCGGGTTCGTCGGCGCGGCGGAATCGAAGCTGGCGCTTGCCGAAAGCGGTCTGCCCTTCATCACTGTGCATGGCCGGCGCGGCGGCAGCGCCCTTGCCGCCGCCGCCGTCAACGCGCTGATGGGTGGAATCCCATGAAGCCCTGGCTGCGCATTGTCGGTATCGGCGAGGACGGTTTAGCGGGACTCGCGGCACCGGCGCGTGCCCTCGTCGACGACGCGGAAGTACTGGTCGGCGGTGAACGGCATCTCGCCATGGTCGCCGACCACGACGCCGAAAAGCTCACCTGGGACAGCCCTTTGAAGGCGACCGTGGCGCGGTTGGAGAGCCTGCGCGGCAAGCGGGTGACGGTGCTCGCCAGCGGCGATCCCATGGCCTATGGCATCGGCGTCACCCTGATGCGCCGGTTCGCCCATGACGAAATCGTCTGCCTGCCCGGTGTCGGCGCGTTCAGCCTGGCCTGCGCCCGGCTCGGCTGGCCGCTTGCAGAATGCCGGCTTTTGACCGTGCATGGCCGACCGCTCGATCTCGTGCGCGGCCATCTCACCACTGGCAATCGGCTCTTGATCCTGTCGGAGGACGCCACGACACCGGCGGCGCTCGCCAACCTGCTGGCAGACGCGGGGTTCGGACCGAGCCGCATGACCGTCCTGTCGCATATGGGCGGTGAAAAGGAGACATCCCTTGTGACAACGGCCGCGGATGGTGTGGCCATAGAGGTGCCCGACCTTAACACCGCCGCCGTCGAGGTCGTTGCTGACGCGGGGCAAGCCATCCTGCCGCGCGTGCCGGGTCTGCCGGACGATGCCTTTCGTCATGACGGCCAGATGACCAAGCGTGAGGTCCGTGCGGTGACGCTCGCCGCGCTCGGGCCGGTGCCCGGCGGGCTCTTGTGGGATATCGGCGCCGGTTGCGGCTCTGTCGCCATCGAATGGATGCGCGCCGCCGATGGCTCACGGGCTATCGCCGTCGAACGTGACGGCGAGCGGCGTGCCATGATGGCCGAGAACGCCGCCCAGCTCGGCACGCCGTTGCTCCATGTCATCGCCGGCACGGCGCCGGAAGCCCTGGCCGATCTTGATGAACCGGACGCGGTCTTTGTGGGTGGCGGTCTGACGACGGACGGGCTGATGGAGCGCGCCTGGCAGGCGCTCAAGCCCGGCGGGCGGCTCGTCGCCAACGCGGTGACATTGGAAGGCGAGACCGTCTTGATGGCTTGGCATCGCGACCACGGCGGGTCGATGACGCGCCTTGCGATCAGCCGCGCAGATCCGGTCGGACCGTTCGAGGGCTGGCGTCCGCTGATGCCGGTCACCCAGCTTGCCCTGGTGAAGTCATGAGTCCGGGAACGCTGTGGGGTCTCGGTGTCGGTCCGGGCGATCCCGACCTCATCACCTTGAAGGCACATCGCTTGCTGCGCGCCGCGCCGGTCGTCGCCTATCCGGCGCCGGAGGAGGGGCCAAGCCTGGCGCGCGCGATCGTCGAAAGCCACCTGCCGGGCGGCCAGACGGAAATCGCCATTCGCATGCCGCTCGACCTCAACCGGTTTCCGGTCGAGGCGGTCTATGATCAGGCGGCCGCGGATATTGCCGGACATCTCACCGCCGGGCGCGACGTCGCGGCGATCTGCGAGGGCGACCCGTTCTTCTATGGTTCCTTCATGTATCTGTTCGGTCGGCTCGCCCATCGTCACCGGGTCGAGGTCGTGCCCGGCGTTTCGTCGCTCGTCGCCTGTCCGGCCGTCGCCGGCGCGCCGCTTGCCGCGCGCGACGATGTACTGACCGTCCTGCCGGGGATCCTTGCCGAGGATGAGCTGGAGCGCCGGCTTAAGGACGTCGAGGCGGCCGCCATCATCAAGGTCGGCCGCCACATGCCGAAGATCAAAGCGGTTATCGAACGGCTCGGCATGGTCGCCCGCGCGCGCTACGTCGAGCACGCCACCATGGCCGATCAGAAATCGCTGCCACTGGCCGAACTCGGTGAAGCCAAGGCGCCCTATTTCTCGATGGTGCTGGTGCACAGCCGGGGCGAGGCATGGCGCTGAAAACGCCCGAAGGTACGGCGCTTATCTGTTTGAGCGCCGGCGGTCTTGAGACCGCGCGCCGCTTGCAAACTGTGCTGCCGCGATCAAACGTGCACGGTCTGGGCGGCCGGGCTGATTCGGCTGACGTAACATTCAATGACACTGTGGCGCATATCGGCGACCTGTTTGTCGCCGGTGTACCGGTGGTCGGCCTGTGCGCCTCCGGCATTCTGATCCGCGCGGTCGCACCGTTTCTCGCCGACAAGCACAGCGAGCCGCCGGTGCTGGCCATTGCCGAGGATGGCAGTGCCGTTGTGCCGCTGCTGGGCGGTCACCATGGCGCCAACAGGTTGGCGGAGATCTGTGCGGAGACACTGGGGGCCGCCGCCGCCGTGACAACGGCGGGCGATCTCAAGCTGGGTTTAGCGCTGGATGAGCCACCGGACGGTTGGAGCATCATGAATCCCGAGGCGGTCAAGCCGGTCACCGCGGCCCTGCTCGCCGGCGACCCCGTCGCGCTTCATGTCGAAGCGGGCGATGCCGCGTGGCTGCTGAAGAGCGATGCGGCCTTCGCCAACAAGGACGCCCGTCATGCGATACGCCTGACCCACCGCCGGGTTCGCCCTGCCCCGAACGAGCTCGTTTTTCATCCCCGCCTGTTGACCATCGGTGTCGGCACGGAGCGCGGCGCGGAACCGGCCGAACTGATGGGTCTGGTGCACGACGTGCTCGCGCGCCACGGTCTGGCGGAAGAAGCGGTGGCCGCTGTCGCGTCCATCGACCTGAAGGTCGATGAGCCGGCGGTGCTGGCCGCCGCTGACAGTTTCGGCTTGCCGCTGACGGTCTTTGATGCCGCGACACTGGAAGCGGAGTCGCCGCGCCTGGCGACCCCGTCGGACGTCGTCTTCAACGAGGTAGGCTGTCACGGCGTCGCCGAAGGCGCGGCGCTCGCGGCGGCAGGTCCGGACAGCGAGCTGATCGTCGCTAAGACGAAATCGAAACGCGCAACATGTGCCGTCGCACGCGCGCCGAGGGTCTTGGATGCCGCTCCCCATCAGCCGGGAAGCCTGGTCCTGGTCGGCTTGGGCCCGGGTGGCAGCGCCATGCGCAGCCCGGAGGCCAGCCGCGCCATCGCGGCGGCGACGGATCTGGTCGGTTATGGCTATTACCTCGATCTCGCGGGTTCTCTCGGTGCCGGCAAGGCGCGCCACGACTTCGCGCTGGGCGAGGAGGAGGCGCGCTGCCGCGCCGCCCTCGACCTGGCTGGCGAAGGCAAGCGGGTAGTGCTGCTGTGTTCGGGCGACCCCGGCATCTACGCCATGGCAAGTCTGACCTGGGAACTGGCCGAGGAGGAAGCGACCCCGGCGTGGCGCGCGGTCGACATCGCGGTGGTGCCGGGCATCTCGGCGCTGCAGGGTGCGGCGGCGCGGGCCGGCGCGCCGCTTGGCCATGACTTCTGTGCGATCTCGCTTTCCGATCTGCTGACGCCGTGGGAGGTCATCGCGCGGCGGGTCATGGCGGCCGCGGACGGTGACTTTGTCGTCGCGTTCTATAACCCGGTCTCCAAGAAACGCCGCCAGCATCTGGCGGATGCCCGGGATATCCTGCTTAAGGAACGGCCCGGCGACACGCCGGTCGTCATCGCGCGTCATGTCGGGCGTGATGGCGAGGCCATGCGCGTGACAACCCTGGCAGCGTTGACACCCGACGATGCCGACATGATGAGCCTGGTGATGGTCGGCAGCAGTCAGACGCGATGTTTCGAGTGGGCCGGGAAGTCGGTCGTCTACACGCCGCGCGGCTACGCGGCGAAGCGGGGGGAAGGCGCGTGACCGTCCATTTCATCGGCGCCGGACCCGGCGCGCCTGATCTGATTACCGTGCGCGGCCTCAACCTGATCCGCGCGGCGCCCGTGGTTCTTTATGCGGGTTCCCTGGTGCCGCCGGAGATCGTCGCCGAAGCCCAAGACGGCGCTGAGATCGTCGACACGGCGCCGCTGCATCTCGACGAGATCATCGCGCTGATCGAAAAAGCCCATGGCGCGGGACAGGATGTCGCGCGGGTTCATTCCGGCGATCCCTCGATCTATGGCGCCATCGCAGAACAGATGCGCCGGCTGGATGTGCTCGGCATTGATTATGACGTGACGCCCGGCGTGCCGGCCTTTGCTGCCACCGCGGCGGCGCTTAAGACCGAACTGACGCTGCCCGACATCAGCCAGACCGTGATCGCGACCCGAACCGCCGTGCGCGCGACGGCGATGCCGGAGGGCGAAGACTTGACGACACTGGGCCGATCCGGCGCGACCCTCGCCATTCACCTCTCGGTGACCAACATGGCGCGGGTCGTGCGGGAACTCACGCCGCTCTATGGCGAGGACTGTCCCTGCGTCGTCGCATACAGGGTAACGTGGCCGGATCAGCAGATTATCCGCGGCACGCTCGCCGACATTCGCGCCAAGGTGAAGGCGGCGGGCTTCACGCGCACGGCGCTGATCCTGGTCGGGCGCGTCCTCGCCGACACCGATTTCCGCGACAGTCGTCTCTACGACGCCACGCACCACCATGTCTTGCGCCCGCGCCAAGATTGACTCAGGTCACTAGTCCGGCCTTGCGGTAACCTTCGAGCCAGTGGTCGCGGTCTTCCTGGCGTTTGCACATGTTCATGTGCGTTCCCAAGGTGTCATTGAAATTGTAGCCGTCGGGCTGATTGCTCAACCAGATGTCGAGCGCATCGGCGGCGTCCTCGAGTCTGCCTAGCTGCGCGTAACACACGGCCAGCACGTCGTACATGTACAGCGGTGCGCTTTGCCAGCGCTTGAAGGTCTTGATCGCATCAAGATAGGCGTGGCGCATGTAGTGGCATTCGACGACAACCTCCAGGTCCTGGTGCGCGGCATGGGGATCAAGGCGCATCGCCTTCTCCAGCCACATCAGGCCGGCATTCATGTGACCGGCATAGGTCAGCGTCGTGCCACGCGAATAGACGGCGAGATAGTCATTGGGATTGAGCACGACAGCGGCGCTGGAATGGGTCTCGGCAAGATCGAAATCGCCGAGGACGGAGAATGTCAGGGCGGCAACCGCCTGGACAAAAGTGTCTTTGGCGTCAGCCTCCAGAGCCTTTAGGGCATAGTGACGGGCCAATTCCGCATGGCGATCAAGCGACACGTTCGCAGAAAAGATGTTGGTCGCGTAAACGTCGGCCAGCAACGCGAAGGCTTCGGCATAGGCGGGCTCCAGCGCGAGAGCCTTCTCGAGCAGTTCGATGATGGGTGCGACAGTCTCCTGATCGCGATACCACAGCCAGCGGGCCTGAAGGACGAGCTCAAAGGCGTCGACGTTCGGCCTGTTTGCAAGGGCCTTAGGCGGTGAGTCCGAGGGTACCGACAATGTCGTGGCGATAGCCTCGACCAACTCGCTCTCGATCGCGATGATGTCGCCCAAGGCGCCATCGCGCCTCGTGTTCCAAACTTGATTGCCCGTGCGTGTGTCGATCATCTGAGCACTAACGGCAATCGCGTCACCGTCGCGTTTGATGCTGCCCTCAACAACATAGGCAACGCCGAGTTCACGGCCGACATCCCAGATCTTCGGGCTCTTGCCCTGGTAGGCAAAGGACGAACTGCGGGCGATGACGAAGAGGCCTCGGCGCCGGCTGAGACCGGTAATGAGGTCCTCGGCAATGCCATCGGCGAGGAAGGCTTGCTGGTGATCGCCCGAGCGGTCGGCGAAGGGCAGAACGGCAATCGACGGCTTGTCGGGCAACGCCAAGGGCAGGGCCTTGTCGGTCGGCGTCGCGATTTCATCGGACCAGTGCCAAAGCTGAACCGGTTCGGGCATGGCGGCGTCGGATCGTTCGCCACCCTCGACGAAGCGGTGGTTGAGCTTGCCGGCGATTTGCGCGTGCACCGTACCGGAAATGCAGATACTGCCGGGCTCGGCCAACGCCTCCAGACGTTTGGCGACCTTGATGATGTCTCCACCCAAGGTGTCGTCGCTGGCGGAAATGTCGGCCAGATCGATGCCGATCCTGAGGTCCATGCGTGCGCTCTTCGGCACGCCCGCGTTGCGCCTGACCATGCCCCGCTGCACCGTCACGGCCGTTGAGACGGCATCAACGACATTGGCAAACGCAATCACGACGCCGGCGCCCGTCTGTTTCATGATGCGCCCGCCATGGTGCAAGACCATCGGCTCTATAAGCTCCGAACGGTGCGCCGCCAATGTCGCCTCCGTACCCGCCTCATCGGCTTCGACCAAATGGGCAAAGCCGACAACGTCGGCGGCCAGAACGGCGGCAAGTCTGCGCTCCACACTGTCCTCCTATTGCGAACGCACATGCGACGGCTGCTCTTATCCTAGAGCGGTCCTGGGCGCTAGGTCATATGATCTGTCAGCCAGTTGAGCGCTTCGTGAATGCTCTCAACTGTTGGGCCATCAGGCATCTGCGGCCTGGTGATCATGACAACGGGCAGACCAAGCGCACGGGCGGCAAGGATCTTGCCCTCAGTCGCTTTGCCGCCGCTGGCCTTGGTGACAATCGCGTCAATTCCCTCACGCACCATCAGCGCCTGCTCGGCGTCCGCCGGGAACGGACCGCGACCGATGACAACGGTGGCGGCGATGGGCAGGGGCTCTGCCGGGCGCTCGATCAGTCGCACCACGAACCGGACGTCCTCAAGTCCGGCGAACCGGTCGAGGTCGCGGATGCCGAGTGTCAAAAAGACCGACCCGGCGCCTTGTCGCGACAAGGCTTCGGCAGCCTCATCGGCATCGGCCACCGCGACCCAGTTGTCGCCCGGCATGCGCCGCCACATCGGCCGCACGAGCTTGAGGCGAGGCACGCAGAGATCCCTGCAGGCGCGCGCCGCGTGGTCGGCGATCTGACTGGCGAACGGGTGGGTGGCATCGACGACGCAATCTATATGCATGTCCGATAGATATTGTTTTAGGCCCATTGTGCCGCCAAATCCGCCGCTACGCACTTCACCCGGAACGGCTCTCGGAGAGCGTGTGACACCGGCGAGCGATGTGATGAGATGTAGCTCTGGATGGGCCCTGGAGAGTGCTTCGGCGAGCGCGATGGCCTCCCCGGTGCCGCCTAGGATCAGCAGCCGCTCAACCACCGGCTTCGCCGATCACCGCGCCTTGCCGGTCGACCACAAGCACGTCGACGGCAATGCCGCCGGAAAGTGTCGCCAAGGCTGTCTGCCGCGCCCGCCCGGCGATGACATCGGCGATCGGCAGATCGTTCTCCGCCGCGATCTGCAGCACCTCGCCGGCCATATGGGCGCTTTTTGCGCGCTCGACGATTTGGGCGGAAGCGCCCACCGTCGCCAGACTGTCGGCGAGACCGGCGATATCGACTTGGCTGCGGCTGGAGTGCAGGTCCAGATGGCCGTCGGCGAGCTTGGTCAGCTTGGCGAAACCGCCGGCGATGGTGACCCGGGGCACCGGGTGGTTGCGCAGATACTTCAGCATGCCGCCGGCAAAGTCGCCCATGTCGATCAGCGCGCTGTCGTCCAGGCCATAGCGCGCCTGAACCGTGGCCTCGGAGACTTTGCCGGTCGCGCCCGCCACATGGTCGATACCGGTGGCGCGCGCCACGTCGATGCCGCGGTGGATCGAGTGGATCCAAGCCGAGCATGAATAGGGAATGACGATACCGGTCGTCCCAAGGATCGAGATGCCGCCGACGATGCCGAGCCTGGGGTTCCACGTCTCAGCGGCGAGCGTCTCGCCGCCGGGCACCGCGACCTCGATCGCGACGTCCTCAGGTCCGCCCAGTTGTTCGGCGAGATCCGCGATGGTCTGGCGCATCATCTCGCGTGGTTTCGGGTTGATCGCCGGTTCGCCGGGCGGCAACGGCAAACCCGGCTTGGTGATGGTCCCGACGCCCGGACCGGCGACAAAGGTGACCCCCGCGCCGGGATTGCCTGGAGAGACGGTCACCACGACCTCGGCGCCATGGGTGACATCGGGATCGTCGCCGGCGTCCTTGACGACGGAGGCGGTGGCGCTCTTGTCGTCGCGCTCCTGTCGTTTAAGTGAGAATTGCGGCTGCTCGCCCTTCGGCAGCGTGATGACGACGGGATCGCTGAAGCGCCCGGTGACCAGCGCGCCATAGGCCGCCGCCGTGGCCGCCGTCGCGCAGGCGCCGGTGGTCCAGCCGCGCTTTAGGGGACGATCCGGTTTGTCGCGCATGGGACAATTTTAGGGTCAGCTTGTGCTGAGCGAAAGCAACAGGATATCTAGGCTTCGATCAGCGCCCGTAGTAGGTTGCCCGGTATGACAGACGTGTCCGAAACCCGTCGTGAGCTTGACCTGCCGGCCTTTGAGCCCGGCTGGGTTTGGCTTGTTGGCGCCGGTCCGGGTGATCCCGGTCTGATCACGCTGCTTGCCCATCATGGCCTAATGACGGCCGATGTGGTGGTCTATGACGCGCTGGTCGATGACCGCATCCTGGCGATGGCGCGGACCGGGGCCGAGTTGGTTTATGCTGGCAAGCGTGGCGGCAGGCCGTCGCCCAGGCAGCCGGACATCTCCAACCGGCTGATTCAATTGGCGCGCCAGGGCAAGCGTGTCCTGCGGCTGAAGGGCGGCGATCCTCTGGTCTTCGGGCGTGGCGGCGAGGAGGCACTGGCACTTGTCGCTGCCGAGGTGCCGTTCAGGATCGTGCCGGGCATCACCGCCGGCATCGGTGGCTTGGCCTATGCCGGCGTTCCGACCACCCACCGCGACACTAACCACACGGTCACCTTCGTCACCGGTCACGCCGCCGGCGGTGACGTGCCGGACACCATCGACTGGGCGGCGCTGGCCAGGGGTTCGGGCGCGATCGTGCTCTATATGGCGCTCAAGCATCTCGATCACATCGCGGGCGAACTCATGATCGGCGGGTTGGCGGCGGATACCCCGGTCGCGGTCGTGTCGAATGCTTCGACCGCCGACCAGCGCGTCCTCGAGACCCGGTTGTCTGATGCCGCCGATGACGTGGTGGCGCATGACATTAGGGCGCCGGCGATTGTCGCGATCGGTGAGATCGTGCGGTTGCGCGACGGTCTCGATTGGCTTGGCGCCCTCGACGGCCGCGTGCTGAAGCCCGATCCGCTGGGACTGAAGGCCGACCGCCGCGTCGGCTAAGGGCCCCTCTTGACCGCACCGGGCCTGATCATCGCCGCCCCGGCGTCGGGCTCCGGCAAAACGGTCATGACGCTTGCTGTCCTGCGCGCGCTTAAACGGCGTGGTCTCGACGTGCGTTCCTTCAAGGCCGGGCCCGACTACATCGATCCGGCCTTTCATACGGCCGCGACCGGCAGGCCGGCGCCGAACCTCGATCCCTGGGCGATGCGCGATGTGACGCTTCAGGCCGAGGCGCGGCGTGTGTCCGACGATGCCGACATCATCGTCGGCGAAGGGGTGATGGGCCTGTTCGACGGCGCGCTCGACGGTACCGGCTCGACCGCCGATCTGGCGGCCAGGTTGGCCTGGCCCGTCGTCCTGGTGATCGACGTGCGCGGGCAGGCCACCTCTGCCGCCGCGACCCTTACAGGGTTCGTCAACTTCCGCTCCGACGTCCGGATCGCCGGCGTCATCTTCAACCGCGTTGGCGGCGACAGCCATGCGGAACTGCTGCGCGATGCGGTCGCGGACCGGGTGCCGGTTATCGGCGCGGTGCCGCGCGATCAGCGCCTCGAGCTCCCCGAGCGGCATCTCGGTTTGGTGCAGGCGGGCGAGCACGGCGACCTCGAGCGGTTCCTCGAGACGGCCGCCGACATCATCACCGAGGCGGTCGATCTGGATGCACTCGTCGACGTTGCGGCGCGGCCGGCATTGGAGACCGGGGCTGGCGACAACACGGCCTTGCCACCACTTGGGCAGCGCATCGCGGTTGCCCGGGACGAGGCGTTCGCGTTTGCCTATCCAGGCGTATTGGAGGGATGGCGGCGTGCTGGCGCGGATCTCACCTTCTTTTCGCCGCTGGCTGACCAGGCCCCCGATAGAAGCGCCGATGCCGTCTATCTGCCCGGCGGCTATCCCGAGCTGCATGGCGCTCGCCTTGCCGCCAACGGCGTCTTCATGCATGGACTGCGAGAGGCGGGCGAGCGCCAGGCCTTTGTGTTCGGCGAGTGCGGCGGCTTCATGGTGCTGGGCGAGACGCTGAGAGATGGCGACGGCAGGGACCATAAGATGGCGGGCCTTCTTCCGGTGGCGACATCGTTCGCCGCGCCCAGGCTTCACTTGGGCTATCGCCGACTCAGCCTCCTCTCAGCATGTCCACTGGGTGCAATGGGCGGCGGGTTGCGTGGCCATGAGTTTCACTACGCCGCGGAGATCAGACGTGGCGGTGATCCGTTCTTTGCGACCAAAGATGCGCGATGCATCGATCGGGGCGAAGCCGGCTCACGCGTTGGCAGTGTCGCTGGATCGTTCTTGCATCTAATTGACCGCGACAGCGGCTGATCAACGGTCGCGGCCGCCCTGCCGATCCGGGTTCGCGGCGCCGCCGCCGGCGAGTTCGTCGAACAGACCCTGCATGACATCGTTGAAACCGGATCCTTCCGATGCCTCCTCACCGACCTCGAAGATGTCGAGGCCATCGGATACGGCATCGCTCGTCGACGCGTCGACCAAGGGCCGCGACGGCATACCGGTCAGGCTTCGATTCATGAAACCGGCCCAGATCTGGGCCGGCAGGCCGCCGCCGGTGACATCGTTAGTGGGCGAGCCGTCGTCGTTGCCGACCCACACGCCCGCCACCATGTCGCGGGTCAGACCGATGAACCAGGCGTCGCGGAAATCACTTGAGGTGCCGGTCTTGCCGGCGACCGGCCGGTCCAGTTGGGCGGCGCGGCCGGTGCCGCTCTGCACGACCGCCGTCAGCATGTCGGTCATCGCCGCGACAGTCTGCGGCTCCAGCACCTGTTTGCCGGAAAGACTGTAGCGGCTGTAAAGCACCTGGCCCGATCGGGTGCGGATCTCCAGGATTGCGTAGGGCCAGACTTCCCGGCCCTGATTGGCGAGCGTCGCGTAGGCCGCCGTCAGTTCCAAGGCGGTCACCTCGGCGGTGCCCAAGGCCAGGCTGGGCAGAGGCTGCAGGTCGGCCTTGATGCCCAGCCGCTGCGCCATGGCGACCACGTTGGTCATGCCGGTCGACCACGCCGTCTGCGCGGCCACCGTGTTGACCGATTGGGCGATGGCCTCACGCAGTGTCATCGGCCCGGCGTACTCGCCGCCAAAATTGCCAGGACTCCAGCCCTCGATCTCGACCGGACCGTCGAACACCTGATCGTTGGGCTGCCGGCCGGCCTCAAGCGCCGCCAGATAAACGAAGAGCTTGAACGCGGAACCGGGTTGGCGCAGCGCCTGAGTGGTGCGGTTGAACTGGCTGGTGCCATAGTCGAGGCCGCCGACCATGGCGCGCACCGCACCGTCAGGTGCCATGGCGACGAGCGCGGCCTGGCTGACACCGCGCTCTTCACCGGAAGCCGCCAGCGCTTCGACGATCGTCGCTTCGGCCGCGCTTTGTGCCGCGGGCTCCAGTGTCGTCACGATGATCAGGTCTTCGCGCGCCGGACCGACATAGTCGGCGGCGCGCGCCATCACCCAGTCTGTCGCATAGCGCACGTCGTCGCCATGGCTGACGAGAGCCGCGGGCTCGGCTGGTTCGGCAAGCGCGAAGGCGGCGCTTTCTTCGTCCAGGTAGCCGGTTGCCACCATACGGTTCAGCACAATGGCGGCGCGCGCCTGGGCTGCTTCCAGGTCGTTGATCGGCGCCAGACGTGACGGCGCTTTCAGAAGGCCCGCGATCATGGCCGCCTCGGCCAGCGTGAGTTCGACCGCCGGTTTGTCGAAATAGCGCTGGGCCGCCGCATCGACACCAAAGGCGCCGCCGCCCAGATAAACCCTGTTCAAATAGATGGCGAGGATCTGTTCCTTGGTGAACTGGCGCTCCAGCCAGATCGCCAGCATGGCTTCCTGCACCTTGCGCTTGAACGAACGCTCCGGCGTCAGGAAGAGGTTCTTGGCGACTTGCTGGCTGATCGTGCTGCCGCCCTGCACGATGCCGCCGGCGCGAATGTTGGCGACCATGGCACGCGCGATGCCGATCGGATCGATGCCAACGTGGTCGAAGAACCGCCGGTCTTCGGTTGCGATGACCGCATCGATCAAATGTTGGGGAAGGTTTTCGTAGTGCAGCGCGTCGCCATGCAGCTCGCCATAATTGGCCAGCACCGTTCCGTCGATGGCGACAACCGTGACGCCCGGCCGGCGATCGGTCGCCAGCGTCGACGGGTTGGGCAGGTCAAGCGCGTACCAACCCAGCAAGAGGCAAAGCGCGATGCCGCCCCAGATACCGGCAACCAGGAAGCCGCGCAGCACGCGGCCGAGCAACGACCGGCGTTTCCTGTTTTTCTTTGGCGGCGTCTTCTTGGCGCCTGACTTTTTCGCTGGCGCCTTTTTTGGTGCAGCCTTTTTGGCGGCGGATTTCTTCGCTGGCGCCTTCTTCTTTGCTGGCGCCTTCGGCCGGGCGCGCGCGGACTTCTTGGTCGGCTTTTTTGCCATCAGTCAGATCATCAAAGGCTGCGTTTGGGACCTAAGACACGGAAACAACGGGCAAAAGAAGGCGTTTCGATGACGCCCTCATGGCGTTCCGCTCGTTGAACGCAGAGAGGATCGCCACCGCGCCGATCAGATATCGAGGTTGGTGACCTTCAGTGCGTTTGTCTGGATGAAGTCGCGGCGCGGCTCGACCACGTCACCCATCAGGGTTTCGAACAGCGAATCCGCGTCGGCCGCATCCTTCACCTGAACCTGCAGCATGGTGCGAGCCTCGGGATCCAGCGTCGTCTCCCAGAGCTGTTCAGGGTTCATTTCGCCAAGCCCCTTGTAGCGCTGCACCGACGCGCCCCTGCGCCCCATCTCCAGCACGGTGTCGAGCAGGCCGGTCGGGCCCTGGATCGTCGTCGGCTTGTCCTTTTTGACGAGCTCGCCTGGATGGGCGTAGGTCGATTGCAGGTCCTCGGCCATTTCGTTCAGACCGCGCGCCTCGCCAGAGGCAATCAGCGGGCCGTCAACGGCGTGGGTCTCCGTCACGCCGCGCACAGTGCGCTGGAAGACGAGGCCACCGGCGCCGTCGGATTCGCCCGACCAGCCGCGTTCGGTTTCCAGCGACAAGTGATCAAGCCGCTTGGCGATGTAGTCGGCGGCCTGGCCCGCGACCTCGGGGTCGCCCAACACATCAGGATTCAGAACGCCCGCTATCGCCGTCTGCTCGGCGACCAGCAACGGCAGGCGGCGGGTCAGTGCGCGCATCAGATGGGCCGCCTGCCGCGCCCGGTCGACCATCTCGCGCAGTTCGATGCCGGCGACCTGGCTGCCGTCATGGTGCACGAAGACGGCTTCTTCCAGGCCCATGTCGATCAGGTAGTCTTCATAGGCGCGCTCATCCTTCAGGTAGACCTCGCTGGAGCCGCGCTTGACTTTGAACAGCGGCGGCTGAGCAATGTAGAGATAGCCCCGCTTGATGATCTCCGGCATTTGCCGGAAGAAGAATGTCAAAAGCAGCGTGCGGATGTGGGCGCCGTCGACATCGGCGTCGGTCATGATGACGATCTTGTGGTAGCGCAGCTTCTCGATATCGAAGTCGTCGGTACCGATGCCGGTTCCCATGGCGGTGATCAGCATGCCGATCTGGTCCGACGACAGCATCTTGTCGATGCGCGCGCGCTCGACATTCAAGATCTTGCCGCGCAGAGGCAACACCGCTTGGTTCTTGCGGTCGCGCGCCTGCTTGGCCGAACCGCCGGCCGAATCACCCTCGACGATGAAGAGTTCGGCCTTCGACGGGTCGCGTTCCTGGCAGTCCGCCAGCTTGCCCGGCAGGTTGGCGATATCGAGCGCGCCCTTGCGCCGGGTGAGGTCACGTGCCTTGCGCGCGGCATCGCGTGCCGCCGCCGCCTCGACGCATTTGGAGACGATGATCTTGGCCTCGGCCGGGTGTTCCTCGAACCACTGGCCGAGCTTGTCGCCGACGATCTGCTCGACCACCGGCCGGACCTCCGAGGAAACCAGCTTGTCCTTGGTCTGCGACGCGAACTTGGGATCCGGTACCTTGCAGGAGAGGATGCAGGTCAGACCCTCGCGCATGTCCTCGCCGGTCAGGTTGACCTTCTCGCGCTTCAAAAGACCCGTCTCCGCCGCATAGTTCTGGATCGTGCGGGTCAACGCGCCACGATAGCCGGAGAGATGGGTGCCGCCGTCGCGCTGGGGAATGTTGTTGGTAAAGCACAGCACGTTCTCGTGGTAGCTGTCGGTCCATTGCATGGCGACCTCGACCGAGACGCCGTCCTTGTCGTCCGAAAACCAGATGGGGTCGGCGTGCACGCTCGACTTGTTGCGGTCTAGGTAGCGTACGAAGGCTTCGACACCGCCCTCGTAGTGGAACTCGGTCTCGACCCGTTCGACGGTGCGCTCGTCGATCAGGCGGATCTTGACACCGCTGTTCAGGAACGCCAGTTCGCGCAGGCGATGTTCCAGGACATCATAGTCGAACTGGATGTTGCTAAACGTCTTGGGTGACGGCGTGAACGTGATGCGCGTGCCCGTGCGCCCGCCCTCGGCTTCGCCGGTGACGGCAAGCGGCGCCTCGGCCTCACCAAGGTGAAAACGCATGGTGTGTTCTTGACCGTCGCGCCAGATCGTCATGTCCAGGATGTCGGAGAGCGCGTTGACCACGGAGACGCCGACCCCGTGCAGACCGCCGGAGACCTTGTAGGAGTTGTGGTCGAACTTACCGCCGGCATGCAGGCGGGTCATGATGACCTCGGCGGCCGACACGCCTTCTTCCTCGTGGATGTCGGTCGGGATGCCGCGGCCGTTGTCGGTGACGGAGACGGAGCCGTCGGGGTTCAGCATCACGTCGATGGTATCGCAGTGACCGGCCAGCGCCTCGTCGATGGCGTTGTCGACGACCTCGAACACCATGTGATGCAGACCGGTGCCGTCATCGGTGTCGCCGATATACATGCCCGGTCGTTTTCTGACGGCGTCGAGGCCCTTCAGCACCTTGATCGATTCGGCGCCGTAGTCCTGGGCGGCCTGGTCACTCATACCAATGGTCCTTTCTGGTCGCCCGGGGCGACATCGGCGTCGTTGACGCGGAAAAACTGGGCGCGGCCGGTAAGGCCGCCGAACTGGTCCTCGTCGGTGCCACTCATCCAAACCTGCAGACCGAGCGTCAGGATCTCATCGAACAGCGCATTGCGGTGCTCGTCGTCCAAGTGCGCGGCCACGTCGTCGAGCAGCATGACCGGCGGGCGCCGACGCGCCTCCAGCCGGGCGGAAGCAAGCAGGATGGCGATCACCAGGGCCTTCTGCTGACCGGTCGAACACAGGTCGGCGGCAACGCCCGTATCGCCGTGATGAACGGCCAGATCCGACTTGTGCGGCCCGTCGGCCGCGCCACCGGTCTCCGCATCGCGCGGCCGGCTTTCGGCCAACTGCGTCTGGAAGGCGTGTTCGGCTTCGACCGCGGGCATGGTTGCGAGCCACTTCTCCAGGGTGCCGTCGATATCCAGATGGGCGCCAGGAAACGGTCCGGCGGCATGGTCGAGCTCGCCGGCCAGCCGCGCGGCGACCTCGCGCCTTGCCGCGGCGACGGCGATGCCGTTCTCCGCCATGGTCTCTTCCAGGGCGCCAAGCCAGACGGGATCGCGTCCGCCCTCGCGCAACAGCCTGGCGCGCTCACGCATGGCGCGCTCATAAGCACCTATGCGTCGTGCATGCAACGGATCGTGGCCGTATACGATGCGGTCGAAAAAGCGCCGCCGCCCGGAAGCGGACTCACGGAAAAGCCCATCCATCGCCGGTGTCAGCCATACCAGCCCCATGACTTCGGCCAGGCCCGACTGGCCGCGCTGGGTCTCGCCGTCAATGCGCACCACCCGGCGCTCGCTTTCGCCGTCGGGGTCGGCTCCTGTGCCGACACGGACCGGTCCCGCCGGGGTCGCAACCGTCGCCGCGACCGCCCAGGTGCCGGCGCTGCCAAGACGGGCGAGGTCGCCAAGCTTGGCGCCTCTGAGCCCACGGCCGGGTGAAAGGTAGGAAATGGCTTCCAGAAGGTTGGTCTTGCCGGCGCCGTTGGGTCCGGTCAGCACCACGGGCGCGGTCTCAACGGCCAGCCTGAGCCCGGTGTAACCGCGGTAATCCGTCAGCTTAAGCTCGGTAAGCGCAACCGGCGCGCCGGTTGTTTGGGCCCATGGTGTCGCTGTTGCCATAAGGTCTGCTGAACCGTTGCCTAAACCCGCATCGGCATCAGCACAAACAGCGTCGTCGGGTCGCTGGTGTCGCGCACAATGGTCGGCGACACCGCGTCCGCCATCGAGAACTGGATCCGCTCGCCATCGATATGGCTTGTCATATCAAGCACATAGCGGGAGTTGAAGCCGATCTCCAGACCCGGCCCGGCGAATTCGACGGGCAGTTCTTCCTCGCCTGACGCGCTGTCGGGGCTGTTGGCCGAGAGCATCAGTTTGTCGCTGTCCAGCGCCAGCTTGATCGAGCGCGACTTGTCGGTCGAGATCGCGGCCATGCGGTCGACCGCGTCGATAAAGGGCCGGCTGTCGATCTCCAGCATCTTGTCGTTGTTTTGCGGGATCACCCGTTCGTAATCCGGGAACGTGCCGTCGATCAGCTTGGTGGTCAGAACGACGGTGTCGAAGGTGTAACGGATCTTGGTATCCGACATGTCGATCTGGACCGCGCCGTCCATCTCGTCGATCAGCTTCCGAAGTTCGCCGATCGCCTTGCGCGGCACGATCACGCCGGGCATGCCGTCGGCGCCGTCAGGCAGGTCGGAATCGACGCGCGCCAGCCGATGCCCGTCGGTCGCGACGGCGCGGAGCGCCTGGCCGTCTTCACCGTCGGCGCAATGCAGATAGATACCGTTCAGGTAATAGCGGGTTTCCTCGGTCGAGACGGCGAACCGCGTTTTGTCGATCAGGCGGCGCAGCTCGCTAGCCGGTAGCGCAAAGTGATGGCTGAGCTCACCGCCCGACATGACCGGAAAGTCCTCCGGCGGCAGGCAGGGCAGGCGGAAGTTGATGCGCCCGCAGGTGATTTCCAGCCGGCCGGCGTCGCCGGTCGTATCGAGCGCGACCTCCGCGCCGTCGGGCAGCTTGCGGCAGATGTCGTAGAGCGTGTGGGCGGGCGCCGTTGTCGCGCCGGCCACGGCGAGCTCGGCAGGCACCGCCTCAACGACCTCCAGATCCATGTCGGTGGCGGTCAGGCGGAGGTTGCCGTCCTCGGCCTCCAGCCGCACGTTCGACAGGATCGGGATGGTGTTGCGCCGCTCGACAACACTCTGCACATGGGCCAGCGCCCTCAACAGGACGGCGCGCTCGATGGTCAACTTCATGGGACAAACCTGCGCGTTGCTAATGGTTCGCCGCTGCCCGCAAACCACCCGTTCGCTGCGCCCGGATTTGGACGCGAACGGATGACGTACGGCAGGGCCGGAAACTATGGAATGAGACTAGCAGACAAGGACGCCCGCCGCCAGTTTTACGGCCCTGGCGGCGGTGTCGTAAGTTATTGAAATAACTTAGTTTTCCAGCATGCGCTCGAGAAGGTCCACATCCTCGCGGAAGGCGGGGTCCTGGCTCTTCAATTGTTCGACCTTGCGCACCCCATGCATGACCGTCGTGTGGTCCCGGCCGCCGAACTTTCGGCCTATTTCCGGCAGCGACCGGGAGGTCAGTCGCTTGGCCAGATACATGGCGATCTGGCGCGGCCGGGCGATCGCCCTCTGCTTGCGGGCCGACACCATATCGGCCATCCGGATGTTGAAATGCTCGGCGACCTTTTTCTGGATTTCCTCGATCGTCACCCGGCGATCCTGGGCCCGCAAGAGGTCGCGCAGCAGTTCCTGGCTGGATTCGAGCGATACCGGGCGCCCGACAAGCTGGGCGTGCGCGGTAATGCGGTTAAGCGCCCCTTCCAGCTCACGCACGTTGGACGTGATCTTGTGGGCCAGGAACTCCATGACCCGGCGCGGCACCTCGACATCGCTGATCTGGGCGTTCTTGGCCTCCAGAATGCCGAGCCTGAGCTCATAGTCGGTCGGGTGGATGTCGGCCACCAGGCCCCAGCCCAGCCGCGAGCGCAGGCGCTCCTCCATGTTATCCAGGTCGGACGGCGAGCGGTCGCCGGAGATCACCACCTGGCGGTTCTGGTCGACCAGGGCGTTGAAGGTGTGGAAGAACTCCTCCTGGGTCGATTCCTTGCCGGCGATGAACTGGATGTCGTCGATCATCAGGACGTCGACCGAGCGGAACTGCTCCTTGAAGTCCACCTGGGTCTTGAAGCGCAGCGCCCGGATGAACTTGTACATGAACTTCTCAGCCGACATGTAGAGCACGCGGCGCTCGGGCGTGGTCCGGCGGATATGCCAGGCAATGGCATGCATCAGGTGGGTCTTGCCCAGGCCGACACCGCCATAGAGGAACAGCGGGTTGAAGGTGACCTTCTCGGCCTCCGCGACCCGGCGGGCGGCGGCATGGGCGAACTCGTTGGGCTTGCCGACGACGAAGTCGTCAAACGTAAAGCGCGAATCGAGCGTCGCTTCGAAGGCATTGACGTCATCGATGTGGGTAACGGTCGCGGAGCGATTGCTGCCGGTCATGTCACTGGCCTGCACGGCGGTGGTGGCGGCCTGGGCGCGTGCGCTGGCCATCGATCGGCGCGCGGGCGCCTGGCGCGGTGCGCCGACCTGAATGCTGATCCCGGTGATCCCGTCGTTCTCGCCCAGCCACAGATCGCGCAAACGCTGGCCGCAACGCGACATCACCCACTCGCGCATGTTGCCGCTGGGCACCCGCATGACGACCTCGCCATCGGCGACACCGTCCAGCGATAGCGGGCGCAACCATGTCTTGAATGCTGCCTCGCCAAGTTCGGCCCTTAAACGACCACGTACGCGCTTCCATTGCTCCTCGACATCATGATCAAGAGTTACGGCTTCAACGGCCATCGATGTTTTCCCCATCTGCGTCAACGCCACGTCACGTGGCCATGCAACGAGTCGCTAAGGATTCTCAACGAGTCGGCCGTTTCCTGTGAACGCAACAACCAAACGTGTGCGTTGTTCATGACGGCTTCGTTTGCATCGACACTTCTGCACCGCGCCCAACAACAATCTTGCGGTGTTTGAATTTTTCTTTTGGTATCAATGATTTGCACGACTTCGTATCATCCCCTGCTGCATCCCCTTATGGGCGATGCATCACGACTATTTTAGTCTGCGGCTCCAGATCTCGAGACGACAACCCACGCGCCGGGGATAGTGGACTACCCCACCGTTGAAGGCTTTCGCCGAACAGACCTGCCGTTCTTTGGATTTTTTGTTGGCCGGAACCCTCGACCTTGGGTGCACCTTAAATCAACCGCGGAAGCGCAGACAATGGGGTCATCACGCGAACATGACACCGTCACGAAAGACAACAATCGAAAGTTGTATATCTTTGCGGCGTCATGGCAAAGAAAAACGCGCCGGACGATGTCATCCGGCGCGTTCGGAAACGTGAAGAGTGCGCGCCCGTTGGCGCGCAAGATTACATTTGAGCGACGCGACGCGCGAGGCGTGACACTTTTCGCGACGCGGTGTTTTTGTGCAACACCCCGACCTTCGCACCACGCATCAATTCGGGCTGCGCATCTTTCAACGCGGCCTTCGCTGCTTCCTTGTCGCCGGTGGCAATCGCCGTCTCGACTTTTTTGACATAGGTACGGATGCGGCTGAGGCGCACGCGGTTAACAGTAGTGCGGCGCTGCGTCTGGCGAACGCGCTTACGGGCTTGTGCCGAATTGGCCATGATCGTCTCGTTCATCTTGGTGAAATTGGGAGGCGGGTTATAGCGGCGGGCTGGTGCATCGTCAATCGCAGCATATCCGGCGATTCGCGACGTCCCGCATGACAGGTCTCAAGCTCTCGGCACAGTTAACGCGGCGCGAGCGAGAAACTGACCGTCGCAGTGTTGCCTTCGTCGTCCACGACGATCGTCAACACTTCGCCTTCGCGGGTAAAGACCATGTCCTCACCGCTTGCCTGCCAACCAAGTTGGAGCAGCGTGTCGCCATAAAACGTGCGGACATCTTCGGCGGCGACATTGCCATGGGCGATCGCTTCGACGATACGCCCTTCGGGCTTGTCATAGATAATCGCGGCGTCGGGATCCTCGACCAGACCTTCCATGAGTGGCAGGTCGCCGATACCGGCAACAAATGTGTCGTCGTTGTCGGCGCTTATCGGATGAGACAGCGCGATGACAAGCAGGGTCGCGATAAGGAGTCGAGAAGCCATGACTAACGTTGGCAGAAACCGCAATAGAATGTCGAGCGGTTCGATTGAACGATCCGTTTGACCAAACCATGGCAGCCCGGTGTTGGACATGCCTGGCCTTCGCGGTCATAGACCCGCCAACGGTGCTGAAAGTAGCCGAGCTCGCCATCAGCTTGCACGTAATCGCGCAGTGATGATCCACCGGCCTCGATCGCTTCGGCAATAACGTCGCGCACGGCGTCTGCCAGGCGTTCCGCGCGCTTGCGTTTGACGCTGGCCGCCAGGCGTCGTGGCGAAATGCCGGCGCGATAAAGCGCTTCGGATGCATAGATGTTGCCGACACCACCGATAACGGTCTGATCAAGAAGCGCTGCTTTGATCGGCGTGCGTTTGCCGGCCAGGCGGTCTGCCAGATGGGGACCGGTGAACGCCGGTTCCGTTGGATCGGGCGCCAGATGGCGCAACAGCGGATGCGACGTTTCGCTCTTTCGATCGGTCAATGTCATCAAACCGAATCGCCGGGCATCGTTAAAGACGACACTTTCTCCCTGATCGGTGTGCAAGACGACGTGGTCATGAGCTTCAAGCGGCGCGTTGTTGCCCTTTGGTTTGACAACCATGCGCCCGGACATCCCGAGATGCGCGATGACCACCGTATCGTCGTCGAGATCCAACAAGAGATACTTGGCGCGGCGCCGCAGCGATTCGACACGGTGTCCTTCAAGCCGTGCGACGAAGTCGTCGGGGAATGGAATGCGCAAATCGGGACGCCGCTGTTCAACGCGCGTCAGCACGCGTTGCTCCAAGATTGGCTGCAGACCGCGTCTTACGGTCTCGACTTCGGGAAGTTCCGGCATGGTGCGGCGAAACTAGCGCCGTTTGTGGACGCGCGCTATGGTCGCCGCCATGTTGGGCGACAGCAACAACGACCACGCCACACGCTACGGCGATCGTGTCGTCGGCGAAGACGAAAAGGCCGGTTTGGTTCGCGACGTCTTCGAGAGCGTGGCGCCGCGTTATGATCTGATGAACGATCTTATGAGCGCCGGCGTGCATCGCCTGTGGAAACGTCAGATGGTCGCGGCCGTCAAACCGAAAGCCGGCCACCATGTTGTCGACGTGGCTGGCGGTACCGGTGACATCGCGTTTCGCCTGATTGAACACGGCGCCGGCGTCACGCTGGTCGATATCAATCCGGCCATGTTGGAGGTCGGGCGCGACCGTGCCTTCGACCGCGGCTTGATCGACAACCTCACATGGGTCTGCGGCGATGCCGAAGCGCTGCCCGTGACCGACGGTGCGGCCGATGCCTACACAATTGCGTTCGGCATTCGCAACGTCACCCACATTGAACGCGCGCTTCAAGAAGCGCGCCGTGTGTTGAAGCCGGGCGGTCGCTTTGCTTGTCTTGAGTTCAGTCAGGTTGTTTTGCCGATTCTCGATCGGGCCTATCGTGTCTATTCCGATTCGGTGTTGCCGCGCCTCGGCGGTATCGTCGCGGGCGACCCCGATTCCTATCGTTATCTCGTCGAGAGCATTCGTCGCTTTCCTGATCAACGTGCCTTCGCACACATGATCAGCGAGGCGGGTCTCGGTCATGTTAAGGTTGTCAACCTGACAGGCGGTGTCGCGGCGCTTCATACGGCGTGGCGACTGTAAGCCGACCACGGCAGATATGACCGGTGTGATCGGAAGCGTTCGCCATCTAGCGCGGTTGTTTGCCATCGCGCGAACGCTCGCCCGCCACGATGCGCTATTCCCGCTTGAGATGCTTGGCGTTGCGCCGGCGCTGACATGGGCTGCGCGTCAGGTGTCGCGGCAAGAGGTGCCGGGCCGGCGTGGTGAACGGCTGGGCGCAGCGCTTCAGGAACTCGGCCCCAGTTTCATCAAGGTCGGACAACTGCTGTCGGTGCGGCCCGATCTTGTCGGTGATGAGATCGCGCACGACCTCTCCAACCTTCAGGACAGTCTGCCGGCGTTCTCAGGCGACGCGGCCCGCGCCGCGATCAGGCACGAGTTCGACGAAAGCGTCGAAGGTCTCTTTGAGAGTTTCGACGACGTGGCCGTCGCCGCGGCATCCATTGCGCAGGTGCACTTCGCCACCACCACCGATGGTCGCGATGTGGCGGTCAAGGTGTTGCGTCCGGGTATCGAGGACGTCTTTGCCGCCGATATGTCGCTGGCGCAGTGGTTGGCGGAATGGGTAGAACGCACGCAGCCCAGTCTGCGTCGCCTGAAGCCTGTTGAGGTGGTGCGGACGCTGGCCGAATCCGTCGCGGTTGAGATGGATCTGCGATTGGAAGCCGCGGCTGCATCGGAACTGGCGGAGAACACCGCCGGTGATGCCGGTTTCAGGGTGCCGGCCGTCGACTGGCAGCGCACCGGCCGGCGTGTCATGACGGTCGAGCGGATCAACGGCATTCCTATCGACGAACGCGATGCGCTGATTGCCGCCGGCCATGACCCCGAAAGGATTGTCGAACAGGCCGCCGAGGTGTTCTTCAACCAAGTGTTTCGCGACGGCTTCTTTCACGCCGACATGCACCCCGGCAACCTGTTCGTTGATGACGACGGCATCATTGTCGCCGTCGACTTCGGCATCATGGGCCGACTTGACCGCCAGACCAGGCGCACGCTTGCGGAGATGTTGCTCGGTTTCCTGACGCGCGATTATGGGCGTGTCGCGGATGTGCATTTCGAAGCCGGTTATGTGCCGAAGTCGTCGTCGCGCGATCTCTTCATGCAGGCATGCCGATCGATCGGCGAACCGATCTTCGAACGGCCACTTAATGAGATCTCGCTCGCGCGTCTTCTGGCACAACTGTTTCGTGTCACCGAACAGTTTGGCATGGAGACCCAACCCCAACTTCTGATGTTGCAGAAGACCATGCTGATGACCGAAGGCATCGGGCGCGCGCTGACGCCCGGTCTCAATATCTGGGAGGTCGCGCGGCCACTGATCGAGGAATGGTCCGTCGCGAACCTGGGCCCGCAGGCCAAGATCATGGACGGCGCCAATGATGCGGGTGAGTTTGTACAACGCATGCCGGGTATGGCGCTGAAGGCGGAGAAGCTGGTCAACGACCTGACAAGCGGCGGCCTGAAACTGCATCCCGACACCGTCGATGACATGGCCCGTCAGCAGGCGGCGCGAACGTCCCGGACGCTGCGTTGGTTGTGGCTTCTCGCCGGAATCGCGTTGTTCATGGCGGTGATCGCCCTGATTGATTGACCGGCGTCTTTCACCGGTGCGCCAGCTGGATCCGCGAGGGTTGGACGGCGTCGTATCGGTTGTATCGCCCAGCCGGCCCTGGCGCCCCTGACCGGCACCAGCCATCCCGGTGTTCTCAGATTGTCTGGGCTTGGCAGATTGCTGCGTTGATGCGCGCGAAAGATCCCGCCTAAGGGAGCCGTGCCGCATAGGTATGTGCCAAAACGGGACAGGTGACGTGTATGTTCGGCGCCACGACGACCCCTTGCGCCAACCTCGCCACACGCCTACCTTTTCGCAGGTGCAGCATGGCGATCAGCCGAGGAGGCCCCGATGCTGGACGGCAAACGTCTTCTATTGATCATTTCCGGCGGTATCGCGGCCTATAAGTCGCTGGAGCTGATCAGACGCCTGCGTGAGCGCGGCGCGGTTGTGCGCTGCGTCCTGACGGCCGGCGGCGCGCAGTTCGTGACGCCGCTCTCGGTCGCCGCGCTTTCCGGCGACAAGGTCTATCAGGATCTCTTTTCGCTGACCGACGAGAGCGAGATGGGCCATATCCGCCTGTCGCGCGAGGCCGACCTTATCGTTGTCGCGCCGGCTTCAGCCGATCTGATGGCGCGCATGGCCGCAGGCATGACCGACGATCTGGCCGCAACGGTCTTGCTGGCGACCGACAAACCGGTCCTGGTCGCGCCGACCATGAATACGGCGATGTGGGAGCACCCGGCGACCCAGCGCAACATGGCGCAGCTTAAAGATGACGGCGTCATGTTTGTCGATTCCGGCGAGGGCGATCTGGCTTGCGGTGAGGTCGGCAAGGGCCGCATGGCCGAGCCGGCGATGATTATCGAGGCGATCGACGATTTTTTCGGTGAAGGCCGGCCAGAGGGCGCAACGCGTCCACTCGCCGGCCTGCACGCGCTTGTCACCAGCGGGCCGACCCACGAACCCATCGATCCCGTCCGCTATATCGCGAACCGGTCGTCCGGCAAGCAGGGTCACGCCATCGCCGCGGCCTGCGCCAACCTGGGCGCGAACGTCACGCTTGTCTCAGGACCGACCGTCCTACCCGATCCATGCGGTGTGCATGTAATCCGTGTCGAGACCGCTCGCGACATGCTGGCGGCCTGCGAGGAAGCCTTGCCGGCCGACGTGGCAATCTGTGCCGCCGCCGTCGCCGACTGGCGCGTGGCGATCGAGGCCCAGAACAAGATAAAGAAATCGGGCGCTGGAGCGCCGGTTCTGGAGATGAGCCAGAACCCCGATATCCTGGCGACGCTCGCGGGGCGCAACGACCGCCGGCCGCGCCTGGTCATCGGCTTTGCCGCGGAAACCGGCGATGTCGTTGCCTACGCCCAATCGAAACTGGCCAGCAAGGGCTGCGACTGGATTGTCGCCAACGATGTGTCTGCGGGCACCGGCACCTTCGGCGGCGACGACAACAGCGTCCACCTGGTCTCCGCCGATGGTGTTGAGGACTGGCCGCGCATGACCAAGGCCGACGTCGCCCGGGAACTCGCGCAGCGTATCGCCCAGCGGCTCGCCGCGTGAGCCTCAAGGTCGACGTCCTCCGTCTCGCTCACGGCCGGGATCTCGATCTGCCGGCCTATGCGACGGCGGATGCCGCCGGTCTTGATCTGCGGGCGGCTGTCGACGAACCAGTCCATCTGAAGACACATGATCGCCTCATGGTGCCGACGGGCCTGTCGATTGCCCTGCCCGTGGGCTATGAGGCCCAGGTGCGGCCGCGGTCGGGCCTGGCCGCCAAACATGGCGTGACGGTGTTGAACAGTCCGGGCACGATCGACGCGGACTATCGCGGGGAAGTCATGGTCATCCTGATCAACCATGGCCAAGAGCCGTTCGTGATCGAGCGGGGCATGCGGATTGCTCAGATGGTAATCGCGCCGGTGACGCGGGCCGAGTTCATCGAGGTCGATGTCCTCGACGATACGGCGCGGGGTACCGGTGGCCACGGATCGACGGGGACGGGCTGATGGACATCGCTGATTTCACCGAAGAGCAGCTTCAGCGCTACGCCCGCCATATCGTGATGCCGGAGGTCGGTGGCGCCGGCCAGACCAAGCTGATGCAGGCGAAGGTCCTGGTGATCGGCGCAGGCGGCCTCGGCGCGCCGCTTTTGATGTACCTTGCCGCCGCCGGTGTCGGCACCCTGGGCATTGTCGACAACGATGCCGTCGACTTCTCTAACCTGCAGCGCCAGGTCATCCATACGACCGACCGGGTCGGCGTCGCCAAGACCGAAAGCGCGCGTCAGGCCGTCGAAGCGCTCAATCCCGAGGTCCAGGTCATCCAGCATCACGAGCGGTTCGAGGCGCACAACGCCCTCGACATCGTTGCCGGATACGACCTTGTCTGCGACGGCACCGACAACTTCGCGACCCGCTACCTGATCAACGACGCCTGCTTCCTGGCGAAAAAACCTCTGGTCAGCGCGGCCATGCTGCGCTTCGACGGTCAGTTGACCACGTTCCGCGCGTTTGAGGACGGCGAGCACCCCTGCTACCGCTGTCTGTTTCCCAACCCGCCGCCCGACGGTCTTATCCCGAGTTGCTCGGAGGCCGGGATCCTGGGCGCCATTGCGGGCGTTATGGGCTCGCTCCAGGCGGTCGAGGTCCTGAAGGAGATCCTGGAGCTCGGTGAGCGTTTGGACGGCACCCTGGTGATCTATGACGCCTTGGGCGCCGAGTTCCGGCGTGTAAGCTACGGCGCCGATCCCGACTGCGCCCTCTGCGGGCCGCAGGCGACGATCAAAGACCTCTCCGAGCATGCCAATGGCTGATCTGGGGAAAAACCAGGGCCGCCTTTCGATTGTCGTCCACGCTGGTGCGTTCGACCGCGTTCATTACGCGCTGATGATGGCGGCGGCGGCCGCGGCGGTGGACAGGCCCGTGACGCTCTTCTTCACCATGGGTGCGACCCAGGCGCTGCGCCGACCCGACGGCTGGGTAAACCTGTCGGGCGCCGAATGGGACGATCACTTGAAGGAGCGCAACATCGCCGACTTCGAGACGTTGTTGTTGTCCTGCGCCGCGATGGATGTGGGCTTCATGGTCTGCGAAGCCGGCCTGAAGGCCGAGGACATGTCCGCCGAAGACTTGCGCGACGATATTGCGATTGAGGTCAGCGGCCTCGTGACCTTCTTCGGACAGACGGAGGCCGAAGGCCAGACGCTGTTCGTTTAGGTCCGAAGCCGCCTAGAGCAGAGTGTCGATCACGCGGTCCGGGGGCTTATGGCCGTCGACGAAGGTCTTGATGTTGATGATGACCTTTTCGCCCATGTCGATACGGCCCTCGATGGTGGCCGAACCCATATGCGGCAACAGGACGACGTTATCGAGGGCGAGCAGCTTGGGATTGACCGCCGGTTCATGCTCGAAAACGTCGAGGCCGGCGCCGGCAATCGCCTTGTCGCGCAACAGCCGGGTCAGCGCCTGTTCGTCGATGACTTCGCCGCGCGACGTGTTGACGACGACGGCGGTGTCTTTCAACAGTTTCAGGCGGCGCGCGGAGAGCAGGTGAAAAGTCGCCGGCGTGTGCGGGCAATTGACAGAGATGATGTCCATGCGCGCCAGCATCTGGTCGAGGCTTTCCCAATAGGTCGCCTCCAGCGCGTTCTCCGCGGCTTCCGGCAACTGGCGCCGGTTGTGATAGTGGATCGAGAGGCCGAAGCCCCGGGCGCGCCTGGCCACGGCCGAGCCGATGCGGCCCATGCCAATGATGCCCAGCCGCTTGCCCCAGAGCCGGTGGCCGAGCATGAAGTTGGGGCCCCAGCCCGTCCACTCGCCGTCGCGGATCAGCCGTTCGCCCTCGCTGACCCGGCGGATCACGGCCAGGATCAGCGCCATGGTCATGTCGGCGGTGTCTTCGGTCAGTACGCCCGGCGTGTTGGTGACGGTAATGCCCCGTTCACGCGCGGCCGCCAAATCGATATGATCCACGCCGGTGGCGAAATTGGCGATCAGGCGCAGGTTTTCGCCAGCCTGGGCCAGGATGCCCTTGTCGATCCGGTCGGTCAGAGTCGGCACCAGGATATCCGCCGTTTTGACCGCCTCGACCAGTTCGTCGCGGCTCATAGGATGATCGTCATCGTTGAGCCGCGTATCAAACAGTTCCATCATCCGCGTCTCGATGACGTCGGGCAATTTGCGGGTCACGATTACAAGGGGACGTTTACGGGACATGTCACTCCCAGGTACCAGAATGCGCGTCAATTATTGGTCGGCCGGCGTGCGCGCGTTCTTTAGCAAATACGTTTATGCCGGACAACGCAACCTGAGCACTGCCGTAGCGGTTTTTCTCGTCAGCAGCACGGTCGGCTTGACTGGCGCGGTCGCGCAAGACCTGCCGCTGCCCCGTTTTGCCTCGCTGAAGGCCGATGAGGTCAATATGCGCGCCGGTCCCGGCCAGTCTTATCCGGTCGAGTGGGTCTATACCCGCAAGGGCCTGCCGGTCGAGATCATCGCCGAGTACGACCAGTGGCGTAAGATCCAGGATATCGAGGGCACGGTGGGCTGGATCCATCGCGTGATGCTGTCCGGCCAACGCACGGTCATGGTGGACGGAGTCGATGTGGTCATCGCCCGCGATGATCCGTCGGAGAGCGCCTATCCTGTCTTTCGCGCTGAACCGGGCGTCCAGGGCATCCTTCTGTCCTGCGAAGACGATTGGTGCCGTGTCGACGTGAATGGCGCCAAAGGCTGGCTGCCCATGGTGTCGCTGTGGGGCGTCTACGATTCCGATAACGCTGAATAAAGATCTGCTTTAGGGACGCGTCCGCCTGCGAATCGACCGGACCCGCTGGTGCAGGTCGTCCAGACCCCGGTCCCGTATGCCCAGGTCGTTCAGGTGGCTCACGGTGTGCTCCAGATACTCCCAGCCGGGGCCTGAGTTGCCGACACCGTGGGCGATCAGCTTGGCCGCCCGCGCCGGCTCCAGCTTGCCGGCGTATTGCGGGTGGGTGCGAAAGCGCGGCACATAGGTCAGTGCCCTGACCGCGCCCTGTTCGGTTTTCGCCGTCACCCAAGCCTGGTGATAGACGTCTGTCACACGTTCGCGCGCGTCCAGGTAATCGATGACGTCGGACGCGTTCTGGGCGGCAACCCGATAGACCACGCCACGGCAAGACCCGCCGCGGTCCAGGCCCAGCACCAGGCCGGGCTTTTCCGGCGTCCCCCGGTGATAGTGAGAAAAGATGCAGAACGAGCGGTGGTAGCCGTGGATCAGCGCCTGGCGGCGCAAGATGAAATCGAACCCCGGCCGCCAGATCAGCGAACCGTAGCCGAACACCCATATGTCGCCGTTCGGCTCAGTCCAACGTTCGCTCATGTTCCCTAGTTCCAGGCGTGTGTCACGCCACATAAGGCCGATGAAGGTCGCGGGCAAGGGGGCGGCGGGATATAAGGGGCCATGCGCGTGTTGAAATGGCCCATCGCCGTTCTGGTCCTGTTGGCCGTCGCCTATACTGTCTTCTGGTTCGTCCTGGCCGGCCGGTCCCAGGATTGGATCGCCGCCTGGGCCGCGATCGAGCCGGACAAGGACTGGCATGCGACCTATGGGGAGACCGAGGTATCCGGCTTCCCGTTCGGCATGAACATTCGGATCACGACTCCGGAGATCGTTTGGCATGGCGAGGGTCAGGCGGCGACTTGGTCCGGCGCCTGGCTGGTCGCGCGTTATCTGCCCTGGGAATTCGACCGCATCCAGCTCGATTTGCCGGAGGAGCAGCGAATCTACATCAATGCCGGCGACCAGCCGCGCATGGTGGTCGTGCAGTCGTCGAAGGCGCTTGGGCAGGTGGAGATCGCCAACGGTCGGGCGAGCAAGATAACGACCGAGACGCTGGACGCCGTCATCACCGTCGAACAGAACCAGGCGCCTATCACCGCCGGCCGGATCCTGGTCGAGGCCGAACAGATCGGCGGCGGCCAGGCGCACGACCTCTTCGTCCAGATCGACGATCTGGGATTTGCGGCGCGGGTGCCCGAACCGTTCGCTGGCGAGGTCCCGTTTCTGGCGGCCGCCTTTCGTTTGAATGGTCAGGTGCCGTCGGGGGGACCGGTCCGCGATCGCCTGGCGGTCTGGCGCGATGCCGGCGGCGTGCTCGACATCCTCTCGTTCAAGCTCGATTGGCCGCCGCTCGACATTGAGGCCGATGGCAGCGTGGCGGTTGACCAGGGCTTTCGTCCGGTCGGCGCCTTTACCGCCGATGTCGTCGGCTACAATGATCTGATCGACGCGCTCGTCGATGTTGGGTCAGTCTCGCGCAACCAGGCCTCTATCGCCTCGACCGTGCTGGACGTCATGGCCGAACAGGACGCGGAGACCGGCGAACGCCGCTTGACCGTGCCGGTGACGGTGCAGAACGGCACGCTCTTCGTCGGCCCGGTACCGCTGATGCCGGTCCCGCCGGTGCTGCCGCCGGATATGTTGCTGTAGGGCGCGCCGCGGGCTGGTGCCGTATCGATAGAAAGACCCCTAAGCCTGGCCGGCGTCGATGATGCCGCGGCGCACGTCACGGCTGCGGCGGAACAGGTCTTCCAGCATGTCGGCCTCACCCCAACGGATGGCGCGCTGCAGGCGCGACAGGTCCTCGCTGAACCGCTGCAGCATGTCCAGCACGGCCTCGCGGTTGTTCAGGTAGACGTCGCGCCACATGACGGGGTCCTGGGCGGCGATGCGGGTGAAGTCTCGGAAGCCGGTGGCCGAGTACTTGATGACCTCATCCTTGGTGTCGTCCTCCAGGTCCGCCACCGTGCCGACGATGTTGAAGGCGATCAGGGTCGGCAGATGGGAGGTAAGCGCGAGGATCGAATCGTGGCGTTCGGCGTCCAGCATGTCGACTTTCGATCCGGCGCGGTGCCACAGCTCGGCGACCCGATCGATCGCGGCGGGATCGGTCTTTTCGTCAGGTGTCAGCACGCACCAGCGACCTTCGAACAACTCGGCAAAGCCGGCCTCGGGCCCTGAATTCTCGGTGCCGGCCAGCGGATGGCCGGGTACGAAATGAACGCCTTCGGGAATGTGCGGTTCGATCGCGGCCATGACCGCCTGCTTGACCGAGCCGACATCGGTGACGATCGCGCCTTGCTTCAGGTGCGGGCTGATCGTCTCGGCAATGGCGCCGTTGGTGCCAATGGGGGTCGAGATGACGACAAGGTCGGCGTTCTCGACCGCCTTGCCGAGATCCTTGGAGGTCTCGTCAGCGAGGCCGAGCTCATCGACCTTGGCCAGTGTCGCATCGGTGCGCGCGCAGGCGATGATATGGCGGGCCAGACCTTCGCGGCGCATGACGCGCGCCAGGGAGGAGCCGATCAGGCCGATTCCGATCAGGCAGACGGTGTCGAACAAGGGTTCGTCGCTCATGCGTTCTCCATGAAGTCGCCGAGCGCATCGATCAGGGCGGCCATTTCGTGATCCAGGCCAAGGTTGATGCGCAGGCAATCGGGCAGGCCGTAGGCGACGAGGTTGCGGACATAGATGCGTCGCGCCGCCAGGAACTCCTCTGCGGCCTTCGCCTGTTCGTCGCCGCCGGGAAATTGGACGAGCAGGAAGTTGACGACGCTGGGATGGACGGCAAGCCCCAGACCACGCAGGGACTGGGTCAGGCGCGGCAGCCACAGCCGGTTGTGTTCACGCGCCATGGCGACATGCTCGTGATCGTCGATGGCCGCTGTCGCGGCGGCAATGGCGACGGCGGAGACGTTGAACGGCGAACGGATCCGGTTCAACACGTCGACGATACCGGGCGGCCCGTAGAGCCAGCCGATGCGCAACCCGGCGAGCGCGTAGATCTTCGAGAACGTCCGCGTCATCACCGTGTTGTCGCCGGCATCGACCAGTTCGCGCCCGGCGCTGTAGTCGTCATGGTCGACGAACTCGGCATAGGCGGAGTCGAGCACCAGCAGCACGTCGTCCGGCAGACCCTCGCGCAAGCGGTGGACCTCGTCGCGGCTGATGTAGCTGCCGGTCGGGTTGTTCGGGTTGGCCAGGAAGACGATCTTTGTCTTCTCGCTGACACGCTCCAGCATGGCGTCGACATCGGTGTGGTAATTGGTCTCCGGCGCCGTCACCGGCGTCGCGCCGACCGCGTGGGTGGCGATTGGATACATGGCAAAGCCATACTGGCTGAACAGCACCTCGTCGCCCGGACCGGCATAGGCGCGCGGAATCATCTCCAGAAGCTCGTCGGAGCCCGCGCCACAGATGATCCGCGCGGGATCGAGGCCATGGTGGGCGCCGATTGCCTCGCGCAACACCGTCGCACCGCCGTCGGGATAGCGCACGATGGTCTCCGCCGCCGCCTGGGCGGCCGCGACCGCCTTGGGGCTGGGGCCAAGCGCGGACTCGTTCGAGGAGAGTTTGATGACCGGGCGATCGTCACCGTCGGCCGGGCCACTCTTGCCGGGGACGTAGGGATTGATCTCCATGATGCCGGGACGCGGCGTCGGCGCGGTCATGGCGTGTCTCCGGCAAACGGTGTCAGGGGCACGGGATAGGCGCCCAGAATGGTCGCGTCGGCGCACCTCTGTTGCAGGGCTCGCACGCGGTCGTCATCGGTGGTCAGGAAACCCGCCACCTCGGCCACGGCGAGCCCGGGCCAGGAACGAAGCACATGCGGCTCCAGGTCGAGACCGCGCAGCGCTGGGCCAAGATCGTCTGCGGCGCGCGAGGCGATCACGGTGAAGTCGTCGTCGCTCGGCTCCGACGGCACTAGGCCGGCGACATAGGCGGTGGTCGACGGCGTGTCCCGCCGCTCCAGCGCGATGAAGGGCAGCTTCATCAAAATCAATGGCCCGGCCGCATCGAGAAGGTGCGGCCACCACGCGGCATCGCCAGTAGGCTCGGGCAACACGGCGAGCGTCGCGCTACCGTTGGCGACGGCATCCAGGGCAGCCTCGCTGGTGTCGAAGCCGGTCATCGCGGTGTTCGAGCCGAAGTGGTCCCGGGCGGTATCCCACAGACCGATATCGCCGGTGGTGGCGACCGCGATCTCAAACGGGCCCTGGACGGGGATTTGGGCGCACAGCATCTCGCGCCAGATACGCACCAGCGCGCCGAGCGGATAGTTGCCGCTGTGGCGCGCCGCCAGCCGGCGCAGGATCTGGGCCTCGCGTCCCAGTCGCAGATAGACGTGGTTGTTCGCGCGCGCCTTTGCCGCCTTGACGCCGAGGGTCAGCTCGGCGCGACGTATGATCAGGTCATGCATCTGGTCGTCGACCGCGTCGATCTCACGACGCAGGTCCGCCAGCGACTTTTCAGCGGCGCACATGGGCGTCAGTTGTCCGGCTGCCCTGGGAAGCCGATACTGATAGCGTAGGCTTCTCTGGAAAATCAAAGAAAACATTGACATAGATGGGGGCGGTGCCTAGCTAGCGGCTGCTCCGCCGCCAGCGAGACTGACGCGCCGATCGGCAGAAACCATAGCGGGGCCCTTAGCCCATGAAACAGACGGTCGCCGCCGTCCATACGCTGCAGGAAAGCCTGCCCGGGCCGCGCGCCGTATTGAATGATGGCGAGCCGATCCGCCTGGAATCGGGCGCCATGCTGGGGCCGGTGACCGTCGCCTACCAGACCTGGGGCGAGCTGAACGCCGACAAGTCGAACGTCGTCTTGATCTGTCACGCGTTGACCGGCGATCAGTATGTCATCGGCGACCATCCGGTGACCGGCAAGTCCGGCTGGTGGGAGCTGATGGTCGGGCCAGGCAAACCGATCGATACCGACCGCTATTTCGTCATCTGTCCGAATTGTCTGGGCGGCTGCATGGGCACGACGGGACCCGCTGCCGTCGATCCGGAGACGGGCGAGCTCTACGGCCTCAGTTTCCCCGTCATCACCATCCGCGACATGGTCGAAGTCCAGCGCATGCTGCTGGACGAACTCGGCATCGGACGCATCATGTGCGTTATCGGCGGCTCGATGGGCGCGATGCAGGTGCTGGCCTGGGCCGCCTTCCACGGCGACCGCATCGACAGCGCCGTCTCGATTGCCGGCGCCGCGCGCCATTCGGCGCAGAACATTGCGTTTCACGAAGTCGGCCGTCAGGCGATCATGGCCGATCCCGACTGGTGCCGAGGGTTCTATTACAAGGAAGGCAAACGGCCGGAGGCCGGCCTTTCGGTCGCCCGCATGGCCGCCCACATCACCTATCTCTCCGAACCCGCGCTGTGGAGCAAATTCGGCCGCAGCCTTCAGGACCGCGCGTCGAAGTCTTATGGCTTTGACGCCGATTTCCAGGTCGAGAGTTACTTGCGCTACCAGGGCGCCAGCTTTGTCGACAGGTTCGACGCCAACGCCTATCTCTACATCACCCGCGCGATGGACTATTTCGACCTGGAGGTGGAGTTCGACCGCGATCTCGCCCGCGCCTATCACGAGACCGATGTGCGCTTCCTTCTGGTCAGCTTCACCAGCGACTGGCTTTTCCCGACCAGCGAAAGCAAGGAGGTCGTGCGCGCCCTGAACCGCGCGGCGGCCAACGTCAGTTTCGTCGAAATTGAATCCGAGCGCGGTCACGACGCCTTCCTTCTGGACGAGCCCGAGCTGTTCGAGATCGTCGACGGTTTCCTGGGCAGCGTCGCGCGTCACCGTCCGCGGGACGGTGAGGCATGAGTCTTCTGTCCGGCGCCAGGTCCCGGTTTACCCTGGGCGATAACGAATTTGGTCTCAGACCCGACCTGGCGCTGGTCGCCAGCATGATCGAGCCGGAGACGCGGTTGCTGGACGTCGGCTGCGGTGATGGCGCCTTGCTCGATTGTCTGGTCAACCATAAAGCCTGTGACGGGCGCGGCATGGAGCTGTCGCAGAAGGGCGTCAATGCCTGCGTGGCGCGCGGCCTGTCCGCCGTGCAGGGTGACGCGGACCGGCACCTCGTCGACTATCCCGACGACAGTTTCGACTACGTTATCTTGAGCCAGACCCTGCAGGCGGTCCGCAAGCCGCGCGAGGTGCTGCTGCAGATGCTCAGGATCGCCGACACGGCGATCGTTTCGTTCCTGAACTATGGTCAGTGGCAGGCCAGGATGTCGGTGCTTTCGCGCGGGCGCATGCCCCATACGCGCGCGCTCGCCACGCCCTGGTTCGAGACCGAGAACATTCATCCCTGCACCATCCGAGACTTCGCCGATCTCGCCAAGATCCTCGGCATCACGATCGAGCTGGGCTATGGACTCTCCAAGGACCGCGACGTCACGTTGATTCGCGGCGATCAGGTTGGCCAGGCCAATCTTTTCGCCGAACAGGCGGTTTTCAAGCTGCTACGGCCCGTGCAGCCGAAGAAGAAGGGCCGTCGCCGGACCTGACGCGTTCTACACACTGCAACACATCACGGTGAGACGGGGTGGACCGGCATGGCCGACATGCCATCTTCTGCCCTGGGATCGCGTACTCGCAGATAGAGCGCGGATTCACATGGTTGGGAGGAACCATCTGACGGTTCCACCTAGCCATGATCCGCTCTAAGGAGTTGCCGTATGACAAGACCGGCCCGTTTGCTGTGCGGTCTCATTCTTGGATGTTTTCTTGTCGGCACCGGACAGGTCAAGGCCGCGCCCGACGGTCAGAGCCTCGATCGCGTCAGTCATGATCTGATCTTCGGACCGGCACCGGTCCGCATGCTGGCGGTCCAGCAGATCGTCGAGCATGGTGAGCCGGACGCGGCGGCGGTATTGATTCTGGCCATGCGCTTTTGGCGCGACGATCCGACGCTGCCCGCCGCGTTCGAGGCGCTGACCGGCGCCAAGGTCGACGGCTGGTTCGACGCCATGTTGTGGCAACAGGCCCATCCGGAAGTCATGCCCCATCCCAGTTTCCGCGACATCAAGTTGCAGGTTTTCGAAGCGATCGATCCCGCTTTCTTGCGCTTTCTCGGCGGTGAACGTTCGCTGCCCGAGAACCTGGCGATCCGGTTCGAGGAGATTACCTGGGGTGGCGTGCAGGTCGACGGCATTCCCTCGCTCGACAACCCCGACCTGATCGCGGCCGATGCGGCGGACTACCTGAAGGACGATGACCTCGTCTTCGGCGTCGAGATTAACGGCGACGCGCGCGCCTATCCGCTGCGCATCATGGGCTGGCACGAGATGTTCAACGACGTCATCGGCGGCGTGCCCGTCGCGCTCGCCTATTGCACGCTGTGCGGTGCCGGCATCCTGTTCGAGACCGATGTCGAGGGCTATGACGAGACCTTCGTGTTCGGTTCGTCCGGTTTTCTTTATCGCTCCAACAAGCTGATGTTCGATCGCCAGACCGACAGCCTGTGGAACCAGTTCACCGGCAAGCCGGTCAGCGGTCCGCTGCTGGACAGCGGCATCGAACTCAAGATCAGGCCCGTCACCATCACGTCGTGGCAGGACTGGCGCGAGAGCAACCCCGACACCCACGTCTTGTCGCGCAAGACGGGCCACCTGCGTGACTATGGTTCCGGCGTCGTCTACCGCGACTACTTCGCCAGCCCGGATTTGATGTTCCCCGCGCTCGTCGACGAAGAAAACCTGCGCCAGAAAGACTACGTCTTCGGTATTCGCGATGTCGCGGCGTCCAAAGCCTGGCCGATCACCGCCTTTGAGGGCGGCGCGGTCATCAACGATGCGGTCGGCATCCGTGACGTCGTCCTGATCGGCGATGCCGCCACGCGCACCGTGCGTGCCTATGACCGAGACGGCAGGACGTTCACGGCCACGGATAGCGCAGACACCCTGTCGGCGACCGACGGTGAGTGGCGGATCGGTGAAGACGCGCTGACCGGGCCGGACGGCACGCGCCTGGCGCGGGTGCCCGGCCATATCGCTTACTGGTTCGCTTGGGACGGCTATCTAGGCGTCGAAAGCGACCTCTACGCGGAGACCACGCAGTAGTCAGGCCTTTGGCACATCCGCGATATCGGTGAAAACCTGGCCGCCCTTCGCGCGGATGACCTCGACCTCCTTGTCGGCGCCGCCAGACGGCCCGCCGATCCTCAGAATGGCGTCGCAGCGCTCGGCCAGCGCCAGCGAGACCGGCGTCATGACGTCGTCGTAGCAGTCATCGTCTGCCGCATCGATCATCGGCAGCGCCATGTTGACGCCGATCACCGGCGTATGGCCGAGACGCCAGACCTCGAGCGCCGTTCGGTTCAAGACGGCAAGATTGGCGGCGCGTGTGGCGCCATCCTTTGCGCCTGACCGGTAGGGGCCGGCGATCATGATCCACAAGGCGGCGCTCTCCCGTTGCTTCTGTCGCGTCAAAGGCGGTCGTGCGGATCACACAAGTCTTCGCCCAACAGTCCCTCGTGATCGCGGACCCATTGATCCGCGAGCTCCGTGGCTTCAGCTAGGGTTGCGGCGTCCAGGTCCGAGGGCGGGCCGGGTCTATCTTGCTGACGAGCTTCCTGATCTTCGCGCTCGTAGCTTACGCCGAGGACTGCCTCGCCGTCGCCGTCAAACGTGGTTGAACATCGTTCGGACAAGAGCCGCCACTTGTAGGCCTCGGCGAGGTTGTTCTGCGGATAGTCCGCTCGCCGATTGAGGACATAGAGGCCTTTCTGGGCGACGGAGTTGCCCATGTCTGCAGGCTCGGCCAGAATTTCAAAGGCGACGTCGAGATGTTCCGTGGGCCCGGCCTCGGCGAGGCGAAGGCCATCCAGTGGTGACGTGACAATGCCCAGATCGTGTCCATGGACGATCCTTTCAAACTCATCACGCTCGCGCAGCGCATCCTCAGTGGACGACTGCAAGTTATCCATGTCCCGGCCCAGACTGTACAAGGCGGGCCCCGCGATCACTGCGATCAAGAGTAACGAAGCCAGGACGGCGAGAACGATCCACTTCGCTTTTGTTCGCCGGCCCATTCGTGTCGTGATGCTTCAGCCTCTCACGCGCATTTCGAATAGCCGCAGGAGGTGCAGAGGTTGCAGCCTTCCTGGTGAATCAGGCTGGGCTGACCGCACCGTGGGCACAGTTCCGGCGCGCGGCCGCCGTGCTCGCCGGCGGCGCGGGCCAGGATCTCGATGTTCGAATCATCGGTTTCAACATGCAAGAAGCCGATGTTGATCATGTGCTTCTCGATGACTTCGCCGATTGCGGCCAACAGCGAGGGCACGTAGTGGCCGTCGACCCATTGGCCGCCGCGCGGGTCGAACACGGCCTTCAACTCCTCGACCACGAAGCTGACATCGCCGCCGCGCCGGAAGACCGCGCTGATCATACGCGTCAGGCCGAGTGTCCAGGCGTAGTGGTCCATGTTCTTCGAGTTGATGAAGATCTCGAACGGACGGCGCCGGCCGTCGCGCACCACGTCATTGACGGTGAGATAGATGGCGTGGTCGGACTCCGGCCAGCGCAGCTTATAGGTCTGACCGGGCAGCACTTCCGGCCGGTCGAGCGGGCGCGTCATATAGACGACGCCGCCGGCCTCATAGGCATCGGCGGGTTTGTCGCTTGACGGTTCCTCGAACGGCAGGCGCGGCTCGTCCGGTGTCTCTTCTTTCAGCTCGAGCACGGCGCCGGTCACCTCGTTCGGGCGATAGGTCGTGCAGCCCTTGCAACCGGTTTCGTAGGCCTGGATATAGACGTCCTTGAAGTCGTCGAACGACATGTCTTCGGGACAGTTGATGGTCTTCGAGATCGAACTGTCGACATACTTCTGAACCGCCGCCTGCATGCGCACGTGGTCGCCGGGCGTCAGCGTCTGGGCGTCGACGAAGTAGTCGGGCAGCGGCCCGCCATTGCCCTTCAGGCGCCGGTAAAGGCGGACGGCATAGTCGGAGACTTCTTCCGTCTTGCGGCTGCCATCGGGCATCAACACGTTGCGCTGATAGCTGAAGGCAAAGACCGGCTCCAGGCCCGACGACACGTTGTCGGCGAAGAGCGAGATGGTGCCGGTCGGCGCGATCGACGTGACGAGCGCATTGCGGATGCCGTGTTCGGCGATCGCCGCGCGCACGTCCTCGTCAAGCTCCTGGATCGTCTCGCTCGCCAGATAGGAATCGCGGTCGTAAAGCGGGAAGGGGCCACGCTCCTTGGCGAGATTGACCGAAGCGAGATAGGCCGCGCGCCTCAGCCGCGCCATCCAGGCCTCGGTCAGTTCAAGCGCCCGGCCGCTGCCATAGCGCGCCTGCATCATGATCAGCGCGTCGGCGAGCCCTGTGACGCCAAGGCCGATACGTCGTTTGGCCTCGGCTTCCTGGCGTTGCGCCTCCAATGGAAAACGCGAGACCTCGACCACATTATCCATCATGCGCACGGCGGTCGTCACCGTGCGGTCTAGCGCGTCTTCGTCGAGCGTGGCGTCGTCTTCGAACGGGTTCTGGATCAGCCGCGCCAGGTTGACCGAACCCAGCAGGCACGCGCCATAGGGCGGCAGCGGCTGTTCACCGCAGTTGTGCACGACCAGACCGTTGGCGTCGAACGCGTTGATGCCGGGAACCTGGGCGTCGAAGACGGTCTCTTCACCAAGCTCATCCAGGGAAGCGACGCTTGCGACAAATCGCTCGCGGTTCGGCATGCGGCGATAGTTGGCGGCCAGTGAAGCGAGACGCCCGGCCTTGTCGCCGTCGGCAAATCCGATGGTCTCGGCGAAACGCGTTATGTTCTCGGCGGAGATCACCAGTTCATGCTGGGCGGCGACGTCGTAGATCTTAGTGCCGCCGCGCCCGTCCGGGAGCGGACGCGGGCCCTCGGGCCGCCGTTCGCGATAGATGGTCGAGACAATGCCCAACCGCAGCAGCATGCGTTGTACCGCGGTGAGAACATCCAAGTTGCTCTGGGACAGTCTGATGCTGACGCCCTTCGACTGTGTGCCCTGAACGCTGCCATCGGCATCGAACAAACCGCGTAGAAATCCCGTGGCAAACCGGGATGAGGCTTGTTCCATCGCAGGCGTAATACCTTTGTTGCCAGGCGCCATGCCAAGCTCCAGCGCGAGCGTCCTCAGCGCGCCCAGGGCAAGCCGCACTTCGCCGCGGCCGGGAATATCGATCCAACCCTGGAAATCCGCGCGATGGGGTAAGGTGCGGGCGGCTTCCTCGGCAGCGGCCATGACCGCGACGACGCCCGGACGCTCCATGCCGCCATTGGCGACCATGGCGCCGGGCCATGCCGATAGCACGGCCTTGTCCTCCTTCAAGGTACCGTCGCCCAGAAGCAGACCGATCAGATATCCTTCGTGCCTGGAATAGCCGGTGCCTTCCCAGTCCGCCGCCAGGCGATGATCGTTAAGCACGATCTCGTCGCCGACCTCCAACGCCGACGCCTGCGTCCATGCCCACTCGGTCCGATAGCGTGTTCGTTCCGTCACCCGTGCGACCGGATGGTCCGCCGTCAGGTCGAGCGCCATGCCCTCCTTCGTGCGTAGACGATAGGTAGCTTTGCATCCGGTGGTGAAGAACCCGGCATCGGTGGACGGCCACGCCTTGCCGTCGACCACGGCCCTAAACGGTTGGCCGACGAGGTCTTTCACCTGACGCGGGCCGTCCGCCGTCTGCACCCAGGTATCCGCCGTGACGCACGGATTGGTCGCGCTGATGGTCTCGGCGTAGTGCAGGTTGTTGCGGCGGTTGATGCGGTCGATGAAGATCACGCCCGGCTCCGCGTACGCGTAGGTCGCGTGCATGATCTTGTCCCACAGCTCGCGCGCCGAGAGCGTCTTGAAGACGACGCCGTCGAATGTCAGCTCCCAGGCATCATCGGCTTTGACCGCCGCCATGAAGTCGTCGGTGACCAGCACCGAAAGATTGAACATGCGCAACCGACCGGGGTCGCGCTTGGCGTCGATGAAGGCCTCGATATCCGGATGGTCGCAGCGCATGGTCGCCATCATGGCGCCGCGCCGATGGCCGGCGCTCATGATGGTGCGGCACATGGCGTCCCACACGTCCATGAAAGTCAGCGGACCGGAGGCATCCGCGCCGACGCCCTTCACCGGCGCGCCCTTGGGGCGCAGCGTCGAGAAGTCATAGCCGATGCCGCCACCGGCCTGCATGGTCAGCGCGGCCTCTTTCAAGTTATCGAAGATGCCGCCCATGTCGTCGGGGACGGTGCCCATGACAAAACAATTGAAGAGCGTGACGTTCCGGTCCGTGCCGGCGCCGGCCAGAATGCGTCCGGCGGGCAGGTATTTGAAGCCGGACATGGCGTCATAGAACTCGTCCGCGCGACGGTAACGCTCGCCCTCCGGTTCGACCTCGGCGAGGGCTGCGGCGACACGGCGCCAGCTGTCTTCAACGCTGCCGTCGACCGCGGTCCCGTCGGCCGCCTTCAGGCGGTACTTCATGTCCCAGATCTGCAGAGCGATCGGCGTAGGCGAGAGGCTCATGAACGTCTCGTTTCTATCGGTTGGTTGCTGCCGGTTGGTTCTTGCGGGGACCACATAGCATACGCCAAGCCGGAAAAGCATGCCAGTGTTCTATATTTGTTTCCACCACTTCTTCCCCTATGACGGGAAGGTTAATGCAATGAAATATCTGGATAAATTGTATGTATGCCCAAAATTACAAGGTGGTTCCGGGGAGTTGTTCGCTGGCGCCATGGATCCGATGCTGCAGGGTCTCCATGAACTCCCGCCTGGCGAGTCCCGGTGGGATCGGCGGCAGAAACACGATGCGGGCAACGCCCGGCCGTTTCTGAAACGAGCGTCGACCCCAGAAGTAGCCGGTGTTGAGCGCGATCGGCACCACCGGCAGATCGAGGTCGCCGTAGAGTGCGGCGACACCTGGATGAAAGGCTTGGCGCGTTTTCGGTGCGGTGCGCGTGCCTTCGGGAAAAATCAGTAGCGACCGGCCGCCTTCGACCGCCGCGCGGGCCCGCGTCAACATGGTGCGCAAGGCGCGCGCGCCGGCGCCGCGGTCGACCGGTACCGTGCCGATCGAGGTCATGAACCAGCCGACGACTGGGATCATCAGGAGCTCGCGCTTTAGAACGATGTCGGCCTGGGGCAGCAGCAGGGGCAGCTTGAACGTTTCAAGCGCCGACTGGTGTTTGGCGGCGTAGATCGCCGGACCGTCAACGAGATGCTCGGTGCCCGAGACCTCGACCGTCAGGCCGACGACATGATGAAGCAGCCAGAACATGCAGCGGCACCAGGTCAGCGTAATCCAGCGCGCCGCCCTGCGGCTGATGACAAGCACCGGTAGGCATAGGATGCCGGCGATGATTATCGAGCCGATCATCAGGCTGTTGAACACGACCGATCTGATGGTGGTCATAGAATTGGCCAGGCCTGGCTCACCAGGTACTTGCTGTACTCGCCCGCCAGCAGGCTGAACGTATCGGTGTCGTACCACCAGGCATCCAGGTCAACACGCTCCGGGAAAACCGGGTGCGGCACGATGGTGATGTCCGGCATCGCGCGATGGAACAGCACGAGGCTGCGCGGCATGTGGTAGGCGGCGGTCACCAGCCTGAGCGACGCATGGCCGCCCTCTGCCATCCAGGCCGCGGTCTCCTCAGCGTTGCCGATGGTGTGCTGGGCGCTATGGCCCAGTTCGATACAGCACGCCAGTTTGGCCGGCGCCTGGTCGTCCAGAGCCAGGATCGTTTCCACGTCGACGCCGGTATAGACGCCGGAAATGAAGAGCGTCTCCGCCAGTTCCTGATCCAGGAGTCCAAGGCCGGTCGTCAGCCGGTCGGCGCCGCCGGTCAACACCACGATGGCGTCGGTCGGCGTCGTCTCATCGGTGGTTCTGTCGGGTAAGTTATTGACAAACCATACAAAACCCACCGCCCAGGCGAGCGCCAAAAGGAAGGCCAGCACAACCAGCCGGCGCAGCCATCTGCCGCGACGCCGGGTCATGGCAGGCGTTGCAAGGTCGCCATCACGGTCAAGCGCGCCGTCACGACCGCGATAACGGCGGCGATCAAAGGTACCGCGACCAGTGCGATCCAGCCATGCAGGCCAAGGCTGAGCTGCGGCAGAAGCGGCGCCTCAAGCTGACCGGCCAGACGTCCGACCAGCGCGATACACAACCCTGCGACCACAAGGCCCGGTAGGCCGCCAAAGAGCGCCAGTTTCAGCGCCTGTGTCTGAAACTGCCGGGCGACATAGGCATCCTTGGCGCCAACCAGGTGCAGAATGGCAATGGTGTCGTGATGCACCGCGAGCCCCGTCCTGGTCATGAAGACAATGGTCGCCACGGCCCCGCCGGCGATCAGCAACAGGACGACACCGGCGACCAGTTGCAAGGTGCGCGCGGTCGCGCGAACCGGCTGCAGCCAGCGGCGGCCGTCGTCGACGCGAATGCCGGGAATCTCCTGATCCAACAGCGCCTGCAGTGCCTCCGCATCAATAGCGCCGGGACGGTCCAGCCGGACATCGATCAGCACCGGAAGCGGCAGCTCGCTGACATCGAGATCACTACCGATCCATGGCGACAGAAGCTCGCTTACCTTGTCGCCGCTCAGACGTCTGGCCTCGGTCACGCCTGGCGTCGCGGCCAGCACCTCTATGACGCTTTCCACAGCCCCGCCGGTTGCGGCACTGGGCGGCACTTCGACGGTGATCTGGACACTGTGGCTCAGGCGCCACTGCTCGATCGCGTTGCCCAACACCAGCGCCGAGGCGAGCACGAGCACCGACAGAAACACCATGATGCCGATAATGCCGGGAACGAAACGGCTGGCCGGATCACCGGCCAGCGGCACGTCATGACGCCGTCGAAACAGCATGGCGACCGCCCCCCTGGTTCGCCACGGGGTGCAGCTCGCCGTCCTCAAGGCGCAGGACGGGATGGGGAAAACGGACGGGCAGGTTGTTGTTGTGGGTCGCGACAACCAGGGTCGTGCCCAACCGGTTGAGTTCTTCGAACAGGCGCATCAGCCGTTCGCCGATGGTGTCGTCCAGATTGCCGGTCGGCTCGTCCGCCAATAACAGCTTGGGGCGCGCGATCACCGCCCTGGCGACCGCGACACGCTGTTTCTCGCCGCCGGAAAGCGCGGGCGGGCGCATGTCCAGCTTGTCGCCCAGGCCGACCCACTCCAAGAGCTCGATCACGTGGTCGCGGATCTTGCCGCGATCGTTGCCGGCGACGCGCAGGGGCAGGGCGACGTTCTCCAACGTCGAAAGATGGTCCAGCAGGTGATAATCCTGGAAAACGACGCCGATCTTGCGCCTGAGCGCCGGCATCTGGTCACGCGGCACCGCGGCGATATCGTGGTCGAACATCTGAATCAGGCCGCGCGTGGGGCGGCGCGCCAGGTAAAGCAGGCTCAGCAGTGACGATTTGCCGGCGCCGCTGGCGCCGACCAGAAAATGGTAGGAGCCCGGCGCCAGTGAAAGGCTGACATCGTGCAGCACTTCCGGCCCGTTGCCATAGCGCAGGCCGACATTTTCGAAACGCACCAACGGTTTTAGTCCCTGAGCCCGTGTCCTCGTGTCCACTTTCGCACGTTCGGCGAATCTTGCCAGCCACCGCGCCCACGCCTATAGAGCATAGTAGCTATTTTGATAGTCAGTATGTGAACGGACATGATCCTAACCTGTCCATCTTGCGGATCCCGCTTCCAGATTCCCGACGGTGCCCTGGGCACGACGGGCCGTAAAGTTAAGTGTTCGGCCTGTAAACACGTCTGGTTTCAGGCTGCCGATGTGGCTGAATCCGAGGTTTCGGCGCCGTTGTCCGCCAATGACGCGCCGCCGGCCATCCCGCCGCGCCCCGAATCCGATGCTGAGCGCACTGTAGACGCAAAAACCGGCCCTGACGTGGCGTCCGTGCCGCCACCAGATGAGCCGGCGCCAGATGAACCGTCGCCTGAGATTGCGTCGCCGGCCGAGAGACCATCCTTGGTCGTTGCCGCGGCCGCCACCGAAATCGAGACATCGACGTCTGATGCTGACGTGGCCGTCACCGATCGATCAGAGATCGAGCAGCCGACGGCGGAAACACCGGTCGAGGAGACCAGCGACAGCGTACCAGTCGACCATACGCCCGACTTTGACGTTAGCCGCGTTGTCGGCCCAGACGATGCCGATAGTCGGTCGTCCGGAGGTCGCGGGCGCGTTCTCGTGTTGGTCGTGCTGCTGCTGGTCGCGGCCGGAGCCGCGCTTTACCAGTGGCGTGCCGATGTCCTTCAGGCGTTTCCTCAAACCCTGCCGGCCTATGCCGCGCTCGACTTGGTCGGTCCGCCGAGCTCGCACAATCTGAAACTCGAAGATGTCGCGTTCGAGGTGATCGACGAAAACGGCGACAAGGTACTGATCGTCTCAGGACGCGTGGTCAACGCCGGACCGGACTTGAGCCTGTTGCCCATGCTCCGTGCCGAGCTGCTGGATCAGGCGGGTCAGGTCACGACGTTCTGGACATTTGTCGCGACGGCCGAGGTTCTGGCACCGGGCGGTGACACCGGGTTTCGCGATATCTATCCCGACCCACCGGTAACCGGCGACGAGACCGACATTCTGGTCACTTTCGACGATCTTCGATAGCGCGCAACGGCAGCTGTTACCGCTCTCCTTCATCATCGTGTAGCGAGAACTGCATCAAAACGGTGTCGAGCCAGCGCCCGTGCTTGCGACCGACGTCGCGCAGCACACCGGCGTCGCGGAAACCGAGTGCGCGGTGCAAGGCGATCGAGCCGGTGTTGGCTGAATCGCCGATGACGGCGATCATTTCGCGCTTTCCGGCCTGACGGCACCGTTCGATCAACGCCGCGAGCAGGGCGCGCCCGACACCCCTGCCGCGCGCTTCGGTGACGACATAAACGGAGTTCTCGACCGTCGCACCATAGGCTGGGCGAGATCTGTACGACCCGGCATAGGCATATCCCAGAATCTGGCCGCTTCTGTCCTCGGCCACCAGATAGGGGAGGCCGGCGTCCCGGATCGTTTCGAACCGATACGTCATTTCCGCTTCGTCGGGCGCGGTGAGTTCAAACGAGGCGCTGCCCTCGCGGACCTCGATCGCATAGATGCGGGTGGTCGCGGCGATGTCGTCCGGGCAACCGTCGCGCACGATGAAGTCCGGCTTGGTCGACGGAACCTCGCTCACGTCGTCATCCCTGTTAGTGCTTGCTTACGCGGAACCGGTGCCAACCCACTCCCCCGCCCTCCGGGGCAAAACGCCGAGAGGCGTTTTCGCCGAGGCCACCCCGAGGATGCTGCCATGGGTGGCAGGGCGGGGGAGCGGGCTGGTGATGCCAACAACAAAATGTAGGCACACTAGAAGCGGCGCAGCAGGCGCTCCAGGTACTGCTGTTCGTCGACCGGGCGGTGCTGCTCGCTGGCGCGCTTGTAAAGTTCGTCCAGGATCTCGCGGGCGCGCACAATGGCGCCGCGATCCGGCAGCTGGAAGTCGCCGGTATCCTCGCCGCCGTCGCCGCCGAGATGACGACCCATGGGATCGCGCGGCGCGCCGAAGAAGTTCTGGCCTTCGCCAGCCATCTCTTCGCCGGCCTGCTCCATCAGGCTTTCCATCAGTGCGTCGGCGCCGGCACGTAGTTGCTCGATCGCTTCGGTCTGGTGGTCGACGGCTTGACCGGGACGGTCGTTTTCCAGTTGGCGCGCGGAACGGCCCATGGAGCGGTCGGCGCGATCGAACTCCCGCGGCGCGCCGAAACCGAACTCCTCCATACGTTCCATCAGTTCTTGCAGCGATTGTTGCAATTGGGTCTGGCCGGCAAAGGCGCCGGAACTGTCGACGCCTTCGGCATCTTCTTCGCGCAGCATGCGGAAGGTTTCGTCCAGCAGTTCCTGTTGGCCGCTCATGAGCTGGCGCACGGTCTGCAGCACTTCGGCCGCTTGCGCGCTGACCGCGCCGGTCAGGTCGGAGAGGTTGCCGACAGAGATGTTCTCCATGATCTCCTGCATGCGGCTCAGAAGCGTCTGGGCGGCATCGCGGGATCCGGAATTGACGAGGTCGCGCAACTGATCGACCAGATCGGTGAGCTCACGGCTGCCCACGGCCTTCAGCGCGTCCGTCGGGTCGAACAGTTCACCGGGATCGGTGCGCAGGCGGTTGGAAAGCGCGCGCATGTAATCTTCCATGGCTTGGCGCAGTTCATCGATCAGCTGAACGATCTCGTCATCGGTGGCGCCTTCCGACAGCGCTTCCAGAAGCTGCTGCTGCAGGTCGCGCACGCGCCGTTCGGCGAACGCCAGCGGCCCTTCCTCAATGGCGAGCGCGGTATCCCACATCAAGGCGATGACCGCGTCCATGCCAGGATCGCTCTGGTCGAGCATCAGACGGTTGGCGCTGGTGATCAGCGCCAGGTGAACCGTGACGTCGCTCAGATAGGCTTCCGGATCCAAGGTCAGCGCCGCCAACGCCTCGGCAGTCTCCTCACGCAGGCCCGGATCCTGCACCAGGGCCTGGCGCAGGTCGGCGATCTCACGTGCGACCATGTGGTAGAAGTAGCGGCGCGGCAGCTTGAACGTATAGATCTCGCTTTGGCCGGTCTGGCCGGTCACGTCGGTGGCGAAGAGCTGCATCGTGACGTCGAGGCCGGCCCAGGGATGGGGCGTCAGGTCATAGAAGGATGGACCCTTGGCTTCGCGCACGCCGCTGTGTGCGATCGGCACCGAGAGTTCCATGATCTCATCGGGAACCGCAACCCGCGAAATCCGGGCGCGGACGTTCTCGATGCCGTAATCGTCCTCGGCCGCGACATCGAGGCGCAGCGTCGTGCGCAGCGTTTCCTGGGGCTCTTCGGTCAGCGCGACGGTTGGCACCCGGTCCGGGATGACATCAATCGGCCAGGCGGCAAGCTCACTGCCGCCCTGCTGGAACGCCAACCGACTGCCGGCCTCCAGCTCCAGGGTGATCTGGAAGCTCGACGACCCCGCCTGTTCAAAGCTGGTTGTCGCCTCGTCGATGACGACTTCAGGCGTCTGACTGCCGCCGCGCACCTGGGCGACCAGTTCGCTGCCGGCCGGGATAACGACCGGCTCGGTCGTCTCGGCCGCGGTCGTCGGATCAAGCCAGAGCGGCGGCACGCCGGTATAGGCGGGCGGCGTGATCCACAAGGTCAGTTCGCCGGCTGACGATGATGCCAGCGCGCGGCTGAAATCAGGTTTAAACGCGGCGGCGAAGTTAGGTCCGGCCTGTTGCCAGCCGACCACAAGTCCGGCCACCAGCACCAGGCCCGCGATGCCGCGCAGAGCGTAGCTGTCACGATGGGCGACCTTTGAGGCTGGCCAGCCGACCTTCAGCCGTTTTATCGCCTGGCGCACGCGGCGCCGATGGGCCTGCCACAGGGCGTGGCTCGCGCTGTCCCGGCGATCCCCGGCAAAACTGTCCTCCAGCGCCGTCAGGGGGCGGTGATCGAAGCCGCTTTTAAGCTCCAGGCGCCGCAGGGCTTCGGCTTCACCCGGGATGCGCCAGCCCGGCAGGTCGCGCCACAGGAAGTATGGCAGTAGAACGACAAATGCAGCGAGAATAACGATATGCAGCCAGCCCGGCAGCCAAAGCCACAGACCCAGCAGCGTGACACCGACGAATCCAGCAACAAGCGCGATGCTGCGCCACAGGCGCGGCAGCAGGTCTTCCCACGCAAGCGCGGCCTGGGCGAGCAGAATGCGCCGCTGCACCGCTAGGGGGCGGCTTCCGGGCCGGTTAGCCGGGCTCTCTTCGCTCATGCCACGCCTCGTTTGGCGCCATCCGGGCCTGCCATCCAGTCGGGCAGACTGTCGAGCGCCATGGACTCCTCATATGTAGGCCGTCGGCGAACGACGGTAAAATCACGTCCTCGTACCATCACCTCGGGCACCAGGCGTCGGCCATTATAGCCCGAAGACAGCACCGCCCCGTAGGCACCGGCCATGCCGATGGCGACCAGGTCGCCGGTTTCGACGCCCGAAAGCGCCACGTCGCGGGCCAGAACGTCGGTTGATTCGCAGACCGGACCGGCCAGCGTGATAACCTCAGTAGCCGCCTTTTCCGGCGGTTTTTTGACCGGCCACACCGGGTGGCTGGCCTCATAGAGCGCCGGGCGGATCAGGTCGTTCATGGCGGCATCAACGATGACGAACCGGCGGTCACCGGCATCTTTGGTCGCCAGCACCTGCCCGACAAGCAACCCGGCGCCGGCAACCAGCCAGCGGCCCGGCTCGATGGTCAGTTCCGCGCCGGTTTCCGCCGCGACCCGGGCCAAAAGGCCGCCATAGGGCGCCGGCGGCATATCCTCGCCGCCGTCGTACGCGACGCCCAGCCCGCCACCCAGGTCGAGATGGGGTACCGCGTGGCCGGCATCGCGGATCTGACCGCGCAGTACGACGAGACGATCGATCGCGGTCTCGAAGGCGCTGAGATCGTGGATCTGCGAGCCGATGTGGATTGCGAGACCCCGCGGCTCCAGATGAGCATCGGCGGCGGCACGGGCATAAAGATCGGCCGCCCCGTCAAACGCGACACCGAACTTGTCGGTCTTGCGGCCGGTCGAGATCTTGTCGTGGCCCCCGGCGGCGACATCGGGATTGACGCGCAGCGCGATCGGCGCCTTCGTATCCCGCGACGCGGCGACGCGGCTGATATCGGCCAGTTCATCCACGGACTCGACGTTCAGCTGCCCGACGCCGTGGTCGAGCGCCATGGCGATCTCGTCGCAGGTCTTGCCGACGCCGGAGAAGACAATGCGGTCCGCCGGCACGCCGGCGGCAAGCGCGCGCTGCAACTCGCCGCCCGAGACGATGTCGGCGCCGGCGCCAAGCCGGGCGAAGGTGGCGATAACGGCCAGGTTGCCGTTCGCCTTTACCGCGTACGCGATTTTGGTCCCCGATTCCGCGCAGGCTGCCGCCAGCCGGCGATAGCGCTCTTCAAGCGCTTCCTGCGCATAACAATAGAATGGCGTGCCGACCTCTTCCGCGATCGCCGCAAGGGGAGTGTCCTCGGCGTGCAGCGCGCCGTGGTGATAGGTGAACGGGTTCAAAAGACGTACTCGTCCGGTTCCAGTTCGTACTCGTCGGGATCGTCGGGGTCGATCTTGTCCGGCGGGGTCAACGGGCCTTTGCGGCCGCACGCCGCCACCAGCGTGGTCAGCGCCGCCGCCATGATCAGTTCAAGTGTTTCGCGTCGCGTCATCATAAGAACCTCTTGCGCGCCTCCTTCACGGCGGCCTTGACGTTCTCCGGCGCCGTACCGCCTTCGCTGGTACGGCCGGCCACCGCGCGATCGATATCGAGCGCGTCATAGACCTTGTCGGTCAAGCGTGGCTCGATTTGCTGCAGGTCATCAAGGCTGAGATCGTTGAGATCACAGCTCTTTGTTTCCGCCAGTTTGACGACCGCACCGGTCACGTGATGGGCATCGCGAAACGGCATGTCGAGCTCGCGCACCAGCCAATCGGCGAGGTCGGTCGCGGTCAGGAAGCCCTGGCCGGTCAGCGCGCGCATGGCTTCGGTGTTCACGATCATGCCGGCGATCATCGCGGTCGTCGCGGGGACGATCAACATCAGCGTATCGGCGGCGTCGAACACCGGCTCCTTATCTTCCTGCATGTCCTTGCCGTAGGTCATCGGCAGGCCCTTCAGCATGGTCAGCATGCCGGTGAGGTCGCCAATGACGCGGCCCGCCTTGCCGCGCACCAGTTCGGCGGCATCGGGATTGCGCTTCTGCGGCATGATTGACGAGCCGGTGGTCAGACTGTCGGGCAGGGCGACAAGGTCGAAGGCCGGGCTGGTCCACAACACCAGTTCTTCAGCCAGGCGCGATAGGTGCACCGCCAGGATCGAGGCCGCCGCCAGGAACTCCAGGCAGAAATCCCGGTCGCTGACCGCGTCCATGGAGTTTGCCGCCGGCCGGTCGAAACCGAGCGCCTTGGCCGTCGCCTGCCGGTCGACGGCAAACGACGTGCCGGCAAGGGCGGCGGCACCCAGCGGGCTTTCGTTGAGCCGCCGGCGGGTATCGGCGAAGCGCGCGCGATCGCGGCCCAGCATCTCGACATAGGCCATCAGATGATGACCAAAGGTGACCGGCTGGGCCGGTTGCAGATGGGTGAAGCCCGGCAAGATTGTCGCGGCCGCGGCCTCCGCCTGATCGATCAGGGCAGTCTGCAGGGCCTTCAGTTCGTCATCGACCGCGTCGATCGTCTCGCGGACCCATAGGCGCATGTCGGTCGCGACCTGGTCGTTGCGCGAGCGCGCGGTATGCAGGCGTCCGGCTGCATCGCCGATCAGCTCGCGCAGGCGCGCCTCGATATTCATGTGCACGTCTTCAAGCGCCGGGTCGAAGTGAAACGCGCCCGACGTGATCTCAGCGGCTATCTGGTCAAGCCCGCCGGCGATGGCGTCACCGTCCTCGGCGGTCAGGATGCCCTGGGCGACCAGCATGGCGGCGTGTGCCTTTGAACCGGTGATGTCCTGCTGCGCCAGACGATGATCGAAGGCCACGGAAGCGTTGATCTCTTCCATGATCGCCGCCGGTCCCTCGGCGAAGCGGCCGCCCCACAGCGGATTGGCCGCGGGCGCGCCGGTATGTTTCTTGTTGTCCGACATGGCGCGCATTCTCCCCGGAAAGGCACCCGATGCAAGGATTCCCGCGCGCCCCGACGATTTCACATTGGCGGGTTTTCACCCTAGAAACAGTCGGACAAACCTTCTTGTCCGGTCGACCGCCTTTCATGCCCAGCCTTGCTTTCATCATTACGCGCGTTTTCGCGCCGTTCGCCCTGGGCTATTTCCTGTCCTATTCCTTCCGCACCGTGAACGCGGTTCTGGGTCCGGAGCTGGCCAACGACCTCGCCATTGACGCGGCGGGTATCGGCCTTTTGACAGGAGCCTATTTTCTCGCCTTCGCCGCGGCCCAGATCCCGCTTGGCATGGCGCTCGACCGGTTCGGACCGCGCCGCACGCAGACGGTGCTTCTGGGTGTCGCGGCCTTGGGTGCGTTGGCTTTCTCCTTCGGCGACGATGTCGGCAGCCTGGCGCTGGCCCGCGCGCTGATCGGCGCGGGCGTGTCCGGTTGCCTGCTTGCCTCGTTCAAGGCGTTTGCGCTGTGGCTGCCCAAGAGAAAGTTGCCGCTGGTCAACGGATACCTGCTCGCCTTCGGCGGCCTGGGCGTGGCAGCCGCCAGCGCACCGGTGCAATTTGCGCTGGACCACATGACATGGCGCGAACTGTTTCAGGTGGTCGCCGGTATGACACTGTTTGTCGCGATCATCATCTTCATCGCGGTGCCCGACCGAGAAGCGGAAGGCGAACCGCGAAGCATGGCCGATCAGTTTCGCGGCCTCGGCCAGATTTTCCGCTCGCGCTTGTTCTGGGGCACCGCGCCCCTGGTGATGACTGTGCAGGCGGCCTGGATGTCGATCCAGGCGCTGTGGCTGGGCGCCTGGCTTCGCGATGTGCCGGGTCTGAGCGGCCATGCCGCCGCCAACGCGCTGATGATCGGCGGCCTCGGCATGGTGAGCGGCTACGCGCTCTTGGGCGCCACCACCGAGCGGCTCGGCCGGCGCGGCGTGCCGACCCGCGCGGTCGCGGGATCCGGTGTCGCCGCGTTCATCGTGGTGCAGGCGCTGATCGTGTTGGAAGCGCCGGTGCCGCCATGGCTCTTGTGTTTCCTGTTCGGCTTCTTCGGCGGCGCGGCGACGATCTTTTATGCGGCGTTGACCCAGGACTTTCCGGTGGCGCTCGCCGGACGGGTCAACACGTCGATGGCGCTCTTCACCTTCGCAGGCGCGTTCCTGCTGCAGATCGGCTTCGGCTTTGTACTCGACTTTTTTCCGCTCGACGGCGGCCGTTACGCGCCGATCGGCTATCAGGTCGCGTTCGGGCCCTGGGTCGTCGTACAGGTCGTGGCATTCATCTGGCTTGTTGTTGCCTCACGGCAGCGCGGCTAGCGATCCAGTTCCAGCCCGACGCCTGCCTTCAAGGCGGCCTCATAGGCCAGCGAGGCAAGCGCCAGGTCACCCAGAGCCAAGCCTCGAAAGGCAAAGGCGATCCGCTCTTTCCGATTGCGCCGCACGGGGACGTCACCACACACGAGCCCGGTGAAATCGCCGGTGACGAGGCCGGGATCGATCAGGCGCCTAGCCGCGACGCGGTCTTGTTCCAGGTCGTCGATGATGATGCGGTCGAACGCCGGAAATGTCTCGGCACGCCATGGCCCATGCAGATCGGTAATCGCGGCAAAGGCGCCGGCGGAGAGCCAGCCGGCGTCGAGAAACGGTTCCAGACTGGGACCCGCCGACACCGCCGACACGATGATATCGGCACCGTCGACGGCCTCCTGCGCGCTGGCGCTGGCGATCGCCTCTATCCCTTTATCGCGGGCGAGGGCGCACAGGCGATCGCGGTTGGCGGCGCCACGCCCAAAGGCTCGAACTTCCCGCAACGGGTACAGGTCGGCGAAGGCATCGAGGTGGCTTCTTGCCTGTATGCCGCAACCGATGAACGCCATGGTGCTGGCGTCGTCCTTGGCCAGATAGGTCGCGGCGACGGCGCTGAGACCGGCTGTTCGGATCGCGGTCAACCAATTGCCGTCCATGATCGCGAGTGGCCGACCTGACACGCTATCGAGGACCACGACAAGCCCGCCAATCGAATCGAAGCCGCGGGTCTTGTTCGCAGGGTTAAGTCCAAGCGCCTTGACGGCGGCATAGGGCGGGTTGTCGGCGAGCGATAACGTGTTCATGACGTAACGGCCATCGCCCAGCGCAATGCCGCGTTTGCTGGCATTCCAAACACTGCCGGCGGCGCAGCCTTTGAAGAGCTTGTCTATGCGGGCGACCACGTCTGCCGTGGCGATATCGAGTGTCTCGAGTGCTGCTCGGGAGAGATAGAGAAGAAGATCGCCGGGGTTCAATTTGAACACATGGCCTAGCGTTCCAGCTCCACGCCAACGCCGGCTGCGCGGGCGCGCTCATAGGCGAGCCAGGCGAGCGCCAAGTCGCCGATGGCGAGGCCGCGGAAGATGAAGGCCGTGATCTCGTCGGCCGACTGACGGCCGGGGACGGTGCCGGCGCACAGCTGGGTGATATCTCCGGCGACGAGGGCAGGGTCGACTAGAGGCTCGGGCAACGTCCGTTCTTGCTCCAAATCGTCGACTATGATGCGCTCGATGGTCGGCATTGTGTCGTCGATCCAGGGCCCCGCGAGGTCGACGATGCCGGCGAAGGCGCCGGGCTTGAGCCAGCGGGCGTCGAGAAAGGGTTCCTTGACGAGACCATGGGGCACGGAGGTGATGACGATGTCGGCACCTTCGATCGCCGACTGCGCCGTCTCGCTTTTGATTGCCTTGAGACCCTTGTTCTCGGCGATCTCGCACAGCTTGTCGCGGTTGGCACTGCCGCGGCCAAAGGCGCGGATCTCCTTCAGCGGATAAAGTTCCGCGAAGACGTCGAGATGGCTTCGCCCCTGCACCCCGCAGGCGATGAAGGCGATGACTTCGCTGTCCGGGTCCGCCAAGTACTTGGCCGCGACCGCGGTGAGGCCCGCCGTGCGGATTGCCGTCACCCAGTTGCCGTCGATCACCGCGATCGGCCAGCCGCTGACGCTGTCGTGCAGCACCACCAGTCCGCTGATGGCCTCTAGGCCGCGCGACGGGTTCTCAGGGTTAAGACCCAAGGCCTTGATCGCCGCATAGGGCGGGTCGTCGGCGACCGACAGCGTGTTCATGAAGTAGCGCCCGTCGCCGGGCTCGATGGTCGTTTTGGGCGCGTTCCAGACCGTGCCCTGGGCTCGGCCCAAGAAAAGTTTCTCGGTAGCGTTGATGACGTCCTGGGCTGAAACGTCCAGGTTCTCGAGCACGCCACTGGGCAGGTAAAGCAGGGGATCGTCGGGTGTCATGATGGGCCGATCATATCAGCAGCGGGTTTGCGGGCGATAGCAGGATGAGTTGGATCCGACCCGCCCTCACGCGGCGGAGGAGCGAAGTGCGATCCGTTACCCACGACCACGCGCTGGGCCGGACACGGCACCGACCAAGTGCAAGCAGCCCGGCCCTCCCGTAGGTGGTCCGGGATGCGGAGGGGGTGAAGCGAAAAGACTGCCGAAGCAGATGTCAGCGGGTCGGGACCGGTTCGTCGCCGGTGTAATCGTAGAAACCCTTGCCTGACTTGCGTCCCAGCCAGCCCGCCTCGACATACTTAGCGAGCAGCGGGCACGGCCGGTATTTGCTGTCGGCGAGGCCTTCATAGAGCACCTGCATGACCGAAAGACAGACGTCGAGGCCGATGAAGTCTGCGAGTTCCAATGGCCCCATCGGATGATTGGCGCCGAGCTTCATGGCGGTATCGATCGACTCCACATTGCCCACGCCCTCATAGAGCGCGTAGACCGCCTCGTTGATCATCGGCAGCAGGATGCGGTTGACGATGAAGGCCGGGAAGTCCTCGGCGTTCGCCGGTTCTTTCTGCAGGCGAATGGTCAGCTCGCGGATCGTGTCGAAGGTTTCCTGGTCGGTCGCCAGGCCCCGAATCAGTTCGACCAGCTTCATGACCGGCACGGGGTTCATGAAGTGCATGCCCATGAACTTCTCGGGCCGATCGGTCGCGGCACCCAGCCGGGTGATCGGGATCGACGAGGTGTTGGAACAAAGGATCGCCTCGGGCTTCAGGTGAGGGACCAGCTCGGTGAAGATCGCCTTCTTCACCGCCTCGTTTTCGACCGCCGCCTCGATGACACAGTCGGAATCGCTGAAGCCCGAGAAGTCGTCGATGATCTCGATACGCTTCAGGCCGGCATCCATGTCGTCCTGGTTGATCAGGCCACGACGAACCTGACGCTCCATGTTCTTGGTGATCGTTTCCAATCCCTTTTCCGCCCGATCGCGCTCGGCGTCGAGCAGCTTGACGTCGAGACCCGACAGGGCACAGACGTGGGCGATGCCTGAGCCCATGGCTCCGGCGCCGATAACCCCAATGGATTGGATGTCCATGGTACTGACTAACCTTCCTTTTCGGTGCCCACCTTCCAGAGCGGATCGTTGTTGGGAGGAACCGGTTGACGGTTCCTCCTAACAAGGTGAATCCGCTCTATCTCGAAAAGTAGAGCAGATTCACCTGCCCCGACGGAAGCGCGATGCGTACCGTCAGGGCAAGATCTGCTCTAGCGGGCCTGAATACCCTTTTCGTTCAACTTGTCACGCAGCGCCGGCAGCGCCTCGAAGAGGTCTGCGACCAGGCCGAAGTCGGCGACCTGGAAGATCGGCGCTTCCTCGTCTTTGTTGATGCAGGCGATGACCTTGCTGTCCTTCATGCCCGCCAGATGCTGGATGGCGCCGGAGATGCCGACCGCCAGGTAAAGCTCTGGTGCGACCACCTTGCCGGTCTGGCCAACCTGATAGTCGTTGGGCACGTAACCGGCGTCGACCGCGGCGCGGCTGGCGCCAACGGCAGCACCCAGAATATCGGCGACCTCTTCCAGCATGTGGAAGTTATCGCCCGACTGCATGCCGCGGCCGCCCGAAATGACAACGCGCGCGGTGGTCAGCTCCGGACGTTCGCTGGACGATAGCGCGGCGCCTTCGAAGCTCGACAGGCCGGCATCGCCGGTGCCGTCAACCGCCTCGACACCGGCGGAACCGCCGGTTTCCTCGGCCGGCGCGAAGGCCGTCGTGCGCACGGTGACCAGCTTGACCGGGTCCGCCGACTGCACGGTCGCCATGGCGTTGCCGGCATAGATCGGACGCACGAAGGTATCGGCGCTCTCGACCTCGATGATGTCGGAGATCTGCTGAGCATCCAGCAGGGCCGCGGCGCGGGGCATGACGTTCTTGCCGGTCGTCGTCGCACCCGCCACCACGTGGCTATAGTTGGGCGCGAGCTTGGCGATCAGCGGCGCGACGTTTTCGGCAAGCTGATCCTTGTAGGCGGCATCCTGGGCGACCAGCACCTTGGAGACGCCGGCGACCTTGGAGCCCGCCTCGGCAACGGCGTCACAGCCGTCGCCGGCGACCAGCAGTTCGATGTCACCGCCCATGGCCTGGGCGGCGCTCACGGCATTCAACGTCGCGGGCTTCAGCTCCGCGTTGTCGTGTTCGGCATAGACGAGGATCGTCATCAGATCACCCCCGCATCGTCATGAAGTTTATCGACCAGTTCCTCGATGGAACCCACCTTGATGCCACCTTGGCGCTTCGGCGGTTCCGTCACCTTGAGCGTTGACAGGCGCGGCGCCGTGTCGACACCCAACTCGTCGGGCGTCTTCTTGGCGATCTCTTTCTTGCGCGCCTTCATGATGTTCGGCAGCGAGGCATAGCGCGGCTCGTTCAAGCGCAGATCGACGGTCAGGATCGTCGGCGTCTTCAACGCCACCGTCTCCAGGCCGCCATCGACCTCGCGAGTCGCCTTGATGCCGCCGTCGGCCAGTTCGACCTTGGAAACGAACGTGCCCTGGGCCCAGCCCAGAAGGCCCGCCAACATCTGGCCGGTCTGGTTGGCGTCGTCGTCGATCGCCTGTTTGCCCAGGATGACGATGTCGGGGCTTTCCTCGCCTACCAGCGCCTTCAGCATCTTGGCAACGGCCAGGGGCTCCAACTCGCCGTCATGGACGACATGGACGGCGCGGTCGGCGCCCATGGCCAGCGCCGTGCGCAGGGTCTCCTGGCTCTGCTCGGGGCCCATGGACACCGCGACAACCTCGGTCGCCGTGCCGGCTTCCTTCATGCGCACCGCTTCTTCAACGGCAATTTCGTCGAACGGGTTCATCGACATTTTTACGTTGGCCAGATCGACACCCGTTTGGTCCGCCTTAACGCGGACCTTCACGTTGTAGTCGATGACCCTTTTCACAGGGACCAAGACCTTCATCGCTTCCGTCTCCAGGACATCAGGGGAAAACAAGAGGGGCGGGTCAGGCCGCGCATTCCCGCTCATTTCGCAGGTGCGAAAACTAGGACCGCGCGGGACCGGATGTCAACGCGCAGAATCGTTGGCGTTCAAAATTGGGACAATTTCTACTGGGTGCTGCCCGGTTGCCACAAAACGTCGGCTGTGCCGTTGTCATTAAGGCGTCGCGCCAGGACGAACAGATGGTCGGAGAGCCGGTTCATGTATTTGACGGCCTCCGGGTTGACCTCCTCACTGCCCGCAAGCTCGGTCATCAGGCGTTCGCTGCGCCGCACAATGGTCCGCGCCAGATGCAGCCACGCCGCCGCCGGCTTGCCGCCGGGCAGGATGAACGAGGTCAGTGGATTGAGATCCTCGTTCATGGCGTCGATTTCGGCCTCCAGACGCGCCACCTGATCGGCTGTGACGCGCAGCGCGCCGGCCGCCCGCTTGGCGTCATGGGGCGTGCAGAGATCGGCGCCCAGATCGAACAAGTCGTTCTGGATGCGCGCCAGCATGGCGTCGTCCTCGCCCTCGGTATGCAGGCGCGCCAGACCTAGGACGCTGTTGGCCTCGTCGGCGGTGCCATACGCCGCGACCCTCAGATCGTGCTTGGCGACCCGCCGGCCGTCGCCCAGGGAGGTCTCGCCCTTGTCGCCGCCGCGGGTATAGATCTTGTCGAGTTTGACCACTCAGCTCGAGCCGCTGGCGAGCAGGGCAATCATGATCAACACCACGGTGATCGCCTGCAAGGCAACACGGGCCTGCATGATGCGGTTGCCGTACTTTTCGTTGAACTGACCGCCGGCAATAAAACCGCCCAGGCCCAGGAACAGGACAGCCAGGGTCGAGATGGCGAGAAGAATAATGATAACAGCCATAACAATATCCTTACGCGCGTCACGGTTACATGGATCGCCGCGCTTGGTCGATACCGACCGCTCTTACTCCAAATGTCCGGGGATGGCTAGGCGGGCGCGGTGTGGTCGCGGGCGAGGGTTTCCAGCATGACGCGATAGGCCTCAAAGCCAGGCACGGCTGTCTCCGGCGCCTTGCCTTCATCGTCCCACCGGCGCAGGCGGACCGCATCGTCGCAAAAGGGTAGGTTGGCGAACGCCTTGGCCTCGTCAGCGCTCATGATGCCGCCCTGCATGCGCATGGTGTGCTTGGAGGCGTCGGAAAGCTTGTCATAGTAGTCGGGTTCGATCGCGCACAGATAACGCTTGGCGTCTGCATGGAGCCGGATCGGTTCGGTCACGCCCGCCGGCAGCACGGGCGCCAGGATGCGCGCGGCAGCCAGATCATGGCGTTTTCTGAGGTCCATCTCGTTGTCGTTGTCGGGCGCGGGATCGACGTAATAGCCGACATCGTGCAGCAGCGCGGCGGCGATCAGCGCGTCATCGGCGCCGTCGCGTTGGGCGCAGGCGGCCGACTGCAACATGTGCTCGGCGATGGTGACTGGCTCGCCCAGATAGCTCGTTCCGGCTATTGCGGTGAATAAGGCTTCCAGCTTGTCGACGACATTGTCGGGTGTCAGATCGGATAGAAGGGGTTTTGCGATCATGGCGGTGTCTTCCTAAACAAGGATCTCAAGACCGTCCCACGGTTCGCGCCGCATCGCGTCAAGGCGCGTCGTCAGACTGCCGACATGAAGTTCCAGCTTGTGGCCGTCGGGATCGAGGAAGTAGAGCGACGCGCCCTCCGTGCTGTTGTCCTGGAAGACGGTGGCGCCGGACTGCCTGACCCGATCGGCCGTCGCGCTAAAGTCGGCGGCGGCGACGTCGAAGGCCATGTGGGTGTACTCCGGCAAGGGCGTCGACCGCACGCTGTCTTCGACCACGAGCGCCAGCCACAGGGCGCCCGCCTCAAGATAACAGCCGTCGTCCCACCGCGCGACCAGGCCACATCCCAGCACATCCGTGTAGAACGTGATCGAACGGTCGAGGTCGGAGATAGAGAGCGTGATGTGGTTGATGCCACGGATCATGCGTCCGCCCGCTCCAAGACCCGCAGTGTGCTCTCCAGCGAGTCCTTGTCGGCATAGCAGCCTTGCAGGTGCCGCCGGCCGGAGCCGCTGACGGTCCTGCGACCGTGTAGGACGCGCTGATTGTCGACGATGAAGAGATCGCCGGGGCCCGCCTTGAAGCCGACTTCCAGCGCGGGCCGCTGCAGCACTTCGGCGAAGCGGCGATAGGCGCGGTAGAAGGTAGGCATCAGATCGGCCGGCAGATCGAAGGTACCGATCGACCGGTTGTTGAAACGCACCTCCGCGACATCGCCTCTATCGTCCAGGCTGATGAGGCGCGCGCGGGTGACGAGATCGGCATCGTCGCTTGAAAACCGGAAGGGCACGGCATGACGGGTCAGAAGACCGAAGTCGTCGGGCGCCTCGTCGCGCAGAATGGCCGCCGCCTTGAAGCCGTCGACGACGACGGACTCGCCGCCGTCGTTGTCGGCGACCAGGCAATGCAGCAGCTGCAGGCCGGGCACCGGATCGCGATAGGGGTTGTCCGTATGGCAGGAGAGCCCCATGGGCGTGTAAGCAAGGTTGATAGGATCCGGTTCGGTCCGCACCTCGAAAAATCGCCCGTAGTTCGTTTCGCGCACGTAACCGAACAGTTCGGCGACCCCGCACACCGTTTCGGGCTCACACGGGGTCTCCTTCAGAAGCGCGAAACCCAGTTCGCTGATGGCCGCAAGCCAAGCGCGTTTGGTATCAGCGTCGCCGGTGACATCGCCAAAACGAAACGCGGGCATGGCGTCACGTAGTTTAGCCCCCCACAGGCGGCGCAGGTGGGCCGCGCCACGGGGTGCGGCATTCCGACGCAGCCAGTCGATGTCGTATCGCGCCTCGTGGCCATCCGGTGAAAAGCGGATCTCCACGATGCCGCCGCCATTGGTCACGTGGTCGATCGTTATGGTGTCGTCGATGTCGGTGATGTCGAAGAGCTTTTGGCCGTTGGCGTGGCGCGCATCCGGATTGGGTGAATTGTCGCGCAGCCAAATCGCATAGACCGTGTCGCGGCGGCCGTCGCTCCAGGCGAGCTCGAGGCGGTCGCCGGTATTGGTGAAACCGGTCAGGTCGGCCATGGCGGACCTCCGTTGTTGGCGCGCCGCATCATCGCGCTGTCGTGATGGCGGAGCAATCGGAAGATGCCCGCACTCTAACCATGAGTGGCGCAGATGGGCTATGGTCGTGACGCACAACTGCGGGCGCCGGCGGATCCGGGTCCTGGGAGCGACGGTTTGGCAAAAACACCCCACATTCTGATGATCCAGGCCGACCAGATGGCGGCCCGTTGTCTGCCCTTCTATGGCCATCAGGTGGTTCGCGCGCCGCACATGCAGGCGCTCGCGGAATCCGGCACGGTCTTCGACAGCGCCTACTGCAACTCGCCACTATGTGCGCCGTCCCGGTTTTCGATGATGGCCGGCCAGTTGGCCTCGCGCATCGGCGCCTTCGACAATGCCTCGGAGTTCGCCGCCGACATCCCGACCTTTGCCCACGTCCTCAGGCGCGCCGGCTACCGCACGTGCCTGGCCGGCAAGATGCATTTCGTCGGCCCCGATCAACTGCACGGGTTCGAGGAACGGCTGACAACCGATATCTATCCCGCCGATTTCCTATGGACACCCGATTGGCGCAAGGGAGTCGGCGAACGCTTCATGGATCTGACGCCGGTGCGCCAATCCGGTGTTTGCCGCCGTTCGGTCCAGCTTGATTATGACGAAGAGGTCGCCCACGAGGCCAAGCGGTTTATCTTCGATCACGCGCGCTCGGCGGACGAGCGGCCGATGGCGCTGGTCGTGTCGTTCACTCACCCGCACGATCCCTATGTCGCACTGCCCTACTACTGGAACCAATACGAAAACGCGGCAATCGATATGCCCGACGTGCCGTTTGTTCCGATCGAGGATCGCGACCCCCATGCCCGCGATCTCTCCCATCACCACGGCATGGACCTCTATACGCCGACCGAGGCCGATATCATCCGAACGCGCCGTGCCTACTACGCCAACATCACCATGATCGACGATTACGTTGGTCTCATGCTCTACACGCTGGAGCAGGCGGGCATGGCCGACGACACCGTCGTCGTGGTGACGGCGGATCATGGCGAGATGCTGGGCGAACGCGGCCTTTGGTACAAAAAGAACTTCTATGAGCCGGCCGCGCGCGTGCCGCTGATCATCCGCTTGCCCGGCCAGAAAGCATCAAGGGTCGGCGCCAACGTCTCCCTGGTAGACCTTATGCCGACCTTCGCGGCGATCGCGGAGACCGAGCTTTCCACTCTGCCGGATGTGCTCGACGGTTCCAGCCTGTTGCCGCTGATCGACGACACGTCGGAGGACTGGCCGGATTCGGTGATCGGCGAGTTGCTGTCGGAGGGCACCGCCGGGCCGATCGTCATGCTGCGCTGGGGCCGCTGGAAGTACATCGCGTCGAGCGCCTATCCGACCATGCTGTTCGACCTGAAGACCGATCCCGACGAACTGACAAACCGCGCCGGCGAATCAGCGCTGGCCGCGGTCGAACAGGCGTTCGCCGACGAGGTCGCGAAGCGCTGGGATTTCGAACACTTGACCGCCGCCATCATGGCAAGCCAGCAACGCCGGCTTGCGGTCGGCGCCGCCATGGCCGAGGGTAGGACGTTGAGCTGGGACCATCAGCCGATGCGCGATGCATCGGTGGCCTATTACCGGGGCGGCGATTCGCTGAGGGGTCTCAGCATCGGCGATGTCGACGAACGGGAGACGACGGACATTGAGTGACATGTATTTGAAGACGCTGCTGCAGTACTTCGAGGAAGAGGTCGCCGGCGAAGCGTACTTCCATGGCCTTGCCGAACACTTCGACGAGCCCGGCGCCAGTGACAAGCTGCATCTTCTGGGCGAGGTGGAACGCTGTGCGGCCAACAGCGTTCGGCCACTGCTCGCCAAGCACGGACTTGAGCAGCGCGACGATGCGGTGCTGATCGCCGAGGGCAAGAGCCACGTCGCCCGCCACCAGGATCTAAGCTGGCACGAGATGGTGACCTATATGGCGACCCGTTATCCGGGCTACATCGACGACTTCGAAGGGCTGGAAGCGATGGCGCCGGAGGAGGACCTGCCGGCGCTCAAGATCCTCACCGAGCACGAGCATGTCGCCATTGATTTCGCCAACCAGGAACTGGCCGGCAAGGACGACACGCCGGCCATCCTGCGCCGTTACATCGAGGCCTGCGACGCCAGAAGCTGAGTGTCCTAGTCTCTAGCTGTTGCCGATGCGCGAGATGATGTTGGCGGCATCGGACACTATCTCGTCCACGATGTCGGCGACCGGTTTCTCGTCGTTGATCAGACCGATGCTCTGGCCGGCATACAGGCACATCGCGGCCAAGTCGCCGGTCATGCCGTCATAGGGATCATCGGTGCTGTAGCGCAGGATCGGCTCACCGGTCGGGTGATGGGCGAGGACGTCGCCCTCATTGGGCCGTTCGCCAGGCGGCGGCCGGCCGGCGTCGATCCACGCTTGGACCGTTTCATTGACGAGCACGCGGTGTGGCGCGTCGGGCCAGCCGATATCGAACAGCGACGAATAGAGCGTGTCCGTCTCCTTGGCGGCGAGCATCCGCTCGCTGTAATCGGCGGGGAGCTTGTTTTCCTTCGACATGACAAAGCGCGTGCCGATCCAAGCGGCGCCGGCGCCAAGCGACAGGACGGCGGCCAGGCCCCGGCCATCGGCGATGCCACCGGCCGCGATGACATGGGCGTCAGGCACTGCGTCGACCACGGCTGGCACCAGGACCAGGGTGGAGACCTCGCCCCAGACATGGCCTCCCGCCTCGACCCCCTGGGCCACCACGATATCGACACCGGCATCGACGACGCGTCGGGCCTCTTCCGCTGAGCCGACCGTGTGCATCGCCAGCGCGCCGGCATCGTGGATGCGCGGCACCAAGGGCGCGGGATCGCCCCAGAACGTCGAGATCACGGGCACGCCCACTTCCAGGACGTAGTCAAAGTTGTCGTTCACGTCGTCATCCATAAGCGAGATGACGTAGTTGGCGGCGAAGGGGCGGTTGGTGCGCCGCTGGATGGCCGCGACAATGTCACTCGTCGAATCGTTGTTTAGCCACGTTGCCTGCAGCACGCCGAGCCCACCGGCGTTCGACACGCCGGCGATGACATCGGGCGTGGTGGAAACCGGCGCCTGAACGATCGGCCGTTTTATGCCGAGCCGTTCGCAGGTCGGTGTGGTGAGATCGGTCATCGACGCGCCCCTGAAAGAAATGACACGGCCATCCTAGCGGATGCCAGGCGAGAGCGAAGCGATGATCGCCGTTAGTTCGCGTCTGACAACAACCGCCGTGCAATAACGTGGGCCTGAATTTCGGCGGCACCCTCGAAGACGTTCAGGATGCGCGCGTCGCACAGGACGCGGCTGATCGGATACTCCATGGCGTAGCCGTTGCCGCCGTGGATCTGGACCGCATTGTCGGCACTGGCCCAGGCGACGCGGGCAGCGAGCAGCTTCGCCATGCCGGCCTCCAGGTCGCACCGCCGGCCCTGGTCCTTCTCGCGTGCGGAGAACCAGGTGAGCTGGCGCGCGATCATGATCTCGACCGCCATCCAGGCGAGCTTGTGGCCGACCCGAGGGAAGTCGTAAATCGCGCGGCCGAACTGCTGGCGTTCGCGGGCATAAGTCAGGCCCAGCTCCATGGCATTCTGGGCGACGCCGGTGGCCCGCGCCGCCGTCTGGATGCGCGCGGATTCGAAGGTCGCCATCAGCTGCTTGAAGCCCTGGCCTTCCTCCTCGCCGAGAAGGTTGGCGGCGGGCACCTCGAAACCGTCGAAACCGATCTCGTATTCCTTCATGCCGCGATAGCCGAGTACGGGGATCTCGCCGCCCTTCATGCCGTCGGCCGGGAAGGGGTCGGCATCGGTGCCGGCGGGCTTTTCGGCCAGGAACATGGAAAGGCCGCGATAGCCCTTCTCGTCCGGGTTGGTGCGCGCCAGAAGCGTCATCAGGTTGGCGCGCGCTGCGTGGGTGATCCAGGTCTTGTTGCCGGTGACGCGATAGGTGTCGCCGTCGCGCTGCGCGCGCGTTCTGAGCGAGCCGAGGTCGGACCCGGTGCCGGGCTCGGTGAAGACGGCGGTCGGGATGATGTCGCCGGAGACGATTCGCGGCAGCCACGCTTCCTTCTGCGACGGCGTGCCGCCGTGCAGCACCAGTTCGGCGGCGATCTCGGTCCGGGTGCCGAGCGAGCCGACGCCGATATAGGCGCGTGACAGTTCCTCGGTCACCAGGCACATGGCGGTCTTGTTCATGCCAAGCCCGCCGACAGCCTCCGGCACCGTCAGCCCAAAAACGCCCATCTCCGCCAGTTCCTCGATGACCGAGAGCGGAATCAGTTCGTCCTTCAGATGCCAGTCGTGGGCATAGGGCGTGACCTTGTCCTCGGCGAAGCGGCGGAACTGGTCGCGGATCATGACGTCGTCGTCGGCGAGGCCCGCATCGCCGAAACTGCCGGCATCGGCGGCCTCGGCGACCAGCCGTGCGATGGCGTCGCGCACCTCGGCGCTGTGCCCGTCTTTCAAGAGCGCGCTCACCTCCGGCGTATAGAAGGCGTGCAGGCTGGTGTCGTCGACGCCCATGTCGTAGGGGCGCACGATCTCGCCCTGGCTCATCGGGATGCCGCCGGCGATTTGCGCCAGGTATTCGCCGTAAGCCGCCTGCAGGATCAACGCTTCCAGCTCGCCCAGCCGGCCGGCCTCATCGAGCCGCTCCGCCCAACCGAGCATCTGGCGCAAGGCCTCCACATAGGTCGCCAGCCACGCCAGCCCGTGGGCCGCCGTCTGCTGACGATCCAGTGCCTTGGCGTCGATCTTGCCGTCATCTGTCGTCGCGAGACTGCGGACGGCAGCGCGCGCGGCGCCATAGAGCCCCTCGGCCGCGCCAAGCGCGCCGCGGGCGAGCGGCAGCAGGTTGTCGAGTGTCGCCATGCTTTCAGACCATCGCGTCAGACGAACGGTTACGCACCGCCCGCCTCAGGCGATCACCCTTCCAGCACGTCTTCAAGCGTGCGCAGGCCCGGACGGGGCGACTGGACGAGCACGGCCATGTTGCCGGGCTTGTGCTCGTTGGCGCGCATCTTCATGTGGGCGCGCGGAATGTCGTCCCAGCTGAACACTTCCGACATGCAGGGGTCGATGCGCCGCTCGATGACCAGCTTGTTGGCCTGGCTCGCCTGGGCGAGATTGGCGAAGTGGCTGCCCTGGATGCGCTTCTGGCGCATCCACACGAAGCGGGCGTCGAAGGTGATGTTGTAGCCGGTGGTGCCGGCGCAGAAGACCACCATGCCGCCGCGCTTCACGACGAAGCAGGAGACCGGGAAGGTCGCTTCGCCGGGGTGCTCGAACACCACGTCGACGTCGTTGCCCTTGCCGGTGAAGGACCAGATGGCCTTGCCGAACGCCCGGCACTTCTTCATGTATTCGCCGTAGGCCTTGGCGTCGCCGACTTCCGGCAGGCGGCCCCAGCAGTCGAAATCGTTGCGGTTGATGACGCCCTTGGCGCCGAGCGACATGACGAAATCCGCCTTGTCGTCGTCGCTGATGACGCCGATGGCGTTGGCGCCGGCGGTCGCGGCAAGCTGCACCGCGAACGAGCCGAGGCCGCCGGAGGCGCCCCAGACCAGGACGTTGTGGCCGGGCCGCAGGATATGTGGGCGATGGCCGAACAGCATGCGGTAGGCGGTCGCCAGGGTCAGGGTGTAGCAGGCGGCCTCTTCCCAGGTCAGGTGCTTGGGCCGGGGCATCAGCTGCTGGGCCTGGACGCGGCAGAACTGGGCGAAGCTGCCGTCCGGCGTCTCGTAGCCCCAGATGCGCTGGGTCGGCGAATACATGGGATCGCCGCCGTTGCACTCCTCGTCGTCACCGTCATCCTGGTTGCAGTGGACGACGACCTCGTCGCCGACTTTCCAGCGCTTCACCTTGGAGCCGACGGCCCAGATGATGCCCGAGGCGTCGGAGCCGGCGATGTGGAAATCGGCCTTGTGGACGTCGAACGGGCTGATCGGAATGCCGAGCGAGGCCCAAACGCCGTTATAGTTGACGCCGGCGGCCATCACGAGGACCAGGACCTCGTTGCTGTCGATCTCGGGAATCGGCAGGACTTCGACCTGCATGGCGGAATCGGGCTCGCCATGGCGCTCCCGGCGAATCGCCCAACCGTACATTTTTGACGGCACATGGCCCAGCGGCGGGATTTCGCCGACCTCGTAGAGGTCTTTTTCCGGCGCTTCGTAGTCAAAAGGCAGGACTTCAGCAGCCTCAGCCATGGTCTTCACTCCGTCTTTTTGTCAGGTCTGCCCCGTGCTGCATCGCAGCACACGACCGCCCCACGCCACCGTGGGGGCCGCAATTCTTTTTCGGCAGCGCAGCATTTGCAAGATTTTTTGCACTGCAGCATGATAGGCATCAGGATTAGACCAAAGGTGGCGAGGACCACAAGGACGGCACCATGACCGAGGTCAAGCGCGACCGGCCCTGGCTGATGCGCACGTATTCGGGCCACAGCACGGCCAAGGCGTCGAACGAGCTGTACCGCACCAATCTGGCGCGCGGTCAGACCGGGCTCTCCATCGCCTTCGATCTGCCGACCCAGACCGGCTACGATTCCGATGACGATATCGCGCGCGGCGAGGTCGGGCGTGTCGGCGTGCCGGTGAGCCATCTGGGTGACATGGAGACCCTGTTCGACGGCATCCCGCTCGACCAGATGAACACGTCCATGACCATCAACGCGACGGCGGCCTGGCTGTTCTCCCTCTATATCGCGCTGGCCGACAAGCGCGGCGTCGACCGGACGGCGCTTTCGGGCACGATCCAGAACGACATCGTCAAGGAGTACCTGTCGCGCGGGACCTATATCTTCCCGCCCAAGCCGTCGCTGAAGCTGATTACCGACACCATCACGTTCTCGGTCGCCGAGACGCCGAAGTGGAATCCGGTGAACGTCTGCCCCTATCACCTGCAGGAAGCCGGCGCGACGCCGGTGCAGGAGATTGCATTCTCGCTGGCGACGGCGATCCAGATCCTCGACGACGTCAAGGTATCGGGCGCGATCAAGCCGGAGGCGTTCGATCAGGTCGCGGGCCGCATCAGCTTCTTCGTCAACGCGGGCATCCGGTTCGTCACCGAGATGTGCAAGATGCGCGCGTTCACCGAGTTGTGGGACGAGATCACCGCCGAACGTTACGGCGTCACCGATCCGAAGCTCAGGCGCTTCCGTTACGGCGTTCAGGTGAACTCTCTGGGGCTGACCGAGCAGCAGCCGGAAAACAACGTCTATCGCATCCTGCTTGAGATGCTGGCGGTCGTGCTGTCGAAGAACGCGCGCGCCCGCGCCGTTCAACTGCCGGCGTGGAACGAGGCGCTCGGTCTGCCGCGTCCCTGGGACCAGCAATGGAGCCTGCGCCTGCAGCAGATCGTCGCCATGGAGACGGACCTTCTGGAGTTCGCCGACATCTTCGACGGCAGCACGGAGATCGCCGCCAAGGTCGCCGCGCTGAAAGACGAGGCGCGCGGCGTCATGGCGGATATCGCGTCGCTGGGCGGCGCGGCGGTCGCCGTTGAATCAGGCTTCATGAAACAGGCGCTGGTCGAATCGAACAGCAAGCGTGTCGCCGACATCGAGTCCGGCGACAAGCCGGTTATCGGCGTCAACGTCTTCACCGAAAGCGCGCCCTCGCCGCTGACGGCAGGTGATGACGGCGGCTTCATGACCGTCGCGACATCGGCCGAAGACGAGCAGATGGCGGCGATCAAGGCATGGCGTGAGGCCCGCGACGGCGCCGCGGCGGAGACGGCAATCGCCGCGCTCAAGGCGGCGGCGGCCGAGGGCCAGAACATCATGGAGCCGTCGATCGCCTGCGCGAAGGCCGGCGTTACGACGGGCGAGTGGGGCCGGGCGCTGCGCGAGGTTTTCGGCGAGTACCGCGCGCCGACCGGCTTGAGTGCCGCCGGCGCCGCGCCGGAAGGCGGACTGGAAGAGGCACGCGCCCATGTCGAGGCGGTGTCCGGCCGGCTTGGCCGCCGCCTTAAGCTGCTGGTTGGCAAGCCCGGCCTGGACGGTCATTCCAACGGCGCCGAGCAGATCGCGCTGCGCGCCCGGGATTGCGGCATGGAGGTCGTCTATCAGGGCATCCGCCTGTCGCCGCGCCAGATCGCCGCCGCGGCCCAGGAAGAAAGCGTGCACGTCGTCGGCCTGTCGATCCTGTCGGGCGCGCACATTCGCTTGGTCGCCGATGTTCGCAAGCTGATGGAAGAGATGGGCTGTGGCGACATTCCCATCATCGCCGGCGGCATCATCCCCGCCGAAGACGAGGCGGCGTTGAAGGCGGCCGGCGTCGCGGCGGTCTATACACCGAAAGACTTTGAGCTGACGCGCATCATGAAGGACATCGCCGACCTTGCCGAGGCGCAGTTGCCAACGGCTGCGGAATAGCCGCCTCTGGCGCTATACTGAACGTTCATCGACCGTTTTAGGGAGCGATCGTTATGGCCGCACGAAGCCTGGGTTTGTTTGCCGTTATCTTCTCGCTGACGTTGGCATCGGCCAGCGCGTTGGCCGAACAGCAATGGCCGGATCTTCTCGGCACATGGGAAGGACACACCGAAACGATCGCTTCCGGCAACACGACCCATGCCGGTAGCGGGGCCGCCGAGACGTCGCGTGTGGTCGACACCAAGTTCATCATTCATGTGAACCATCAGACCGGTAAGAGCTTCTCCGGCACCATCGAGTCGGAGGGCACGCACGGCCAGAAATCGCACTTCGTCGGCACCTTCACCGACGGCCAGCACACCGCCAAGGTGGTCGACAAGAGCGGTGTCCACGAGTTCCACCTGATCGGCAAGAACGAGGCGAAGTTCTGCTACACCGAGAGCTACCACGACGGCCAAGCGATCGGCTGTGGCAGCTTCCACCGGTTGCTGCAGTAGGCGTGGCCGGCGTGGTCGGCTTTTCGATCATCGCCGTCCGAAGGAGCACGTCGCGCACATTGTCCAATCGTGGCGTCGACCCTGCCAGCCAGCTTAGTCGTCGGGTGAAACCGACCGTGGGGGATCGGTGTCCTCATCCTTTTTGATGTCGGCCTTTTCTTGTTTTGCGGCGAGCCGAGCGGCCTTCTTCGCCGCCTTCTGTCGCTCCCGCTCGGCTTTCTCGAATCGGTAGTTAGGCTTTCTTGCCATCAACATCTCCCTTGGTTGCGCCAACGGGGACAACACCATGAGCGCTACGCGTCACGCGGTCAGAACGAGAAGAGTGTCTGCTTACCACGCACAGTTTAGTCCGAGCACCTCATCGAGCACTAAGTCTCGGGTTCTGACATTCAGCCGTGCCGAGTGAACGCCAGGTAGCAGCCACGGCAGATCGCCCAACACTGGCGCGGACTCTGCCACGCGCATCACGACTGGTTCACCGCAGGTGCCGCGATGCGTGGGAGCATCGGCCGATCCGTTCTATCTTCGCGATAACTCCCGGAACGACACCATCCGTTGCAGACGCTCATCCCAGAGTACGCAGGACATCGCCTTGAACGCCGACGACAGGGTCATTACCGGCACGTCACGGAATTCAGGGACGCTGTCATGACACTGCTGCAGACGATAGTTCGGGATTTTCGGGCTGAGGTGATGGACGTGGTGAAGACCGATATTGCCTGTAAACCACTGCAGCACACGCGGCAGGCGCAGATAGTTTGAACCCTTGAGCGAGGCGCTAAGGAAGCTCCAATCCTTCTGCCGCAGCCAGGCCGTGTGGTCCGAGCGGTGTTGGATCGAAAACAACCAGACGCCGATGATCGAAGCCATAACAATGATGGGCAGTTGCACTTCGGCGAGTGGTCCGAATCCGACGGCCCAACCGACAGCGACTACCAGAGCGATCAGCGCCAAGTTGGTCAAATAGACCCCGACACGCTCCCAGCGCCAGTGTGCTGGCAAGTCGAAGGGAAATCGATAAAGGATCAAGAAGACAAGAGGCGGCACGACCAGATTGGCGACGATCGGATGACGACTGATGCGGTACCAGCGTTGCTGCCAGGGTCCCAGCGATTGGTATTCGTCGACGGTAAGGCAGGAGGAATAAATGTCAGCGCCGGACTCGCGGCGATCCAGATTGTTCCAGCTGCCATGATGGCCGGCATGCTGGCGGCGCCAGGACGGATAGGGCGTCAAGGTGAACAGGCTGCAGAGAAGACCCAGCGCATCGTTCATAGGGCGCGACCTGAAGAACGCGCCGTGTCCACAATCGTGCTGGATGATAAACACGCGCACCAGCAACCCCGCAGCAAGCGGAGCAATCGCAAGAGAAATCCAAAAAGAGACGCCGACGGTCGCATACATGGCCGCACAGGCCGCGAGGTAACCCCCCAGTGTGACCAGGATCTGCGTCAGGCTCTCCTGAAGAACGGGTGCCTGGAACCGCGAGACCTGTCGTCCGATCCTGCGAAAAGCAGCCACATCCCGGTCCCGATTGCGCATCTCTGTACGCGTTAGGACCGCATGGTACGTCTTTGCGCGCCGTCAGCCAGCGTCGCGCAAACGAAGCCCGCCGGGGGCGGGTCTTCGAGATATGTCGGTGACGTCACAACCCGTCAGCTTAAAACTTCCAGGTTCTCGGCCGATGTCTTGCCGTTCTGGTTGCTCTGCAGCTCGTAGCTGACCTTCTGGCCTTCGCTCAGGCCATGCAGGCCGGCGCGCTCTACCGCAGAGATGTGGACAAAGGCATCTTTGGAGCCGTCCTCCGGCTCAATGAAACCATAGCCCTTGGCGCTGTTGAACCACTTCACGGTTCCTGTCGTCATAGATTTTCCAATCAACATGTCATGCCCGCCGGGCACAGTGCCCTGCGGGTCCAGGTCTACCGAAATCTTTTGGAGAACGGTATAGGTCGCCGCTGCGATATTGCACATCGTGTGTCGTCGCACGGCTGTCCTGCTGCATTACATGGTTCGCATTGTAACGAATGTCAACGTGTGCAGGCGCCGCACCGAATCTGAAAGATCGCTGTCACGTACTGCCAAATGGAGCGCCCGGACGGCCGCCAAGCCATCGGCTGTGGCAGCTTGCACCGGCAACTGCAGTATGCGTAGGAAGGTCGGACGTCAGGCCAGCCGCCACGTCAGGTCGGCCCAGACATACCAAGCGCCGAAACCGCCCCACATCGCGGTGATGAACCAGAAGAGCACGGGGTTCTGACGCCGGCTGATCGTCTCGACGATGAAGGCCTGGCCACCTTGAATGCTAGTCACGGCCCAGTAGACGAAGAGTACGCCCCAGACCCAGTACCACTCGTAATAGCTGGCGATCGCCAGCACGACGAGCGCGGCCGCCGTGAACCATTTGATGTTCTTCATCGGTAACGTCTCCCAAAAAGCCAAACAGCGGCAATCGTTGATTGTCACCATTGAAAATCTATGGGTGTGATAATAGATTGTCAAGGGTGACAATATTTGCGAGGCTATGCTGACTGCTGAGATGGCTTCGCGGCATCGTTGGCCCATGGCCGCCGGTGCCACCCGCCAATTCTTTGAAGGAGCCCATATGGCCGCGCCACGCGAACTGCCCGCCGTGCCCCAACAACTTCTGCCGCGCGAAGCGTACATCGATGACGCTTGGTGCGAACGAGAACGCCATGAGTTGTTCGCCAACACCTGGTCGTTCGCCGGCGTGACCTATGACTGGAATGAAGCCGGTGATTTCAAGACCGTTCAGGTTGGCCCCTACCCGCTGTTCGTCCTGCGCAACAAGAAAGGCGAACTGCAGGCATTCCATAACCTGTGCCGTCATCGCGGCACCGAGTTGTTTGAAGGCTGCGGCAACACCGGTCGTTCGATCGTCTGTCCCTATCACACGTGGACCTATGACCTTGACGGAACGTTTCGTGGCATGCCGAAGGAAACGACCTGCTTTCCGGATATCGACAAGACGACGCTGAACCTGAAACCAGCGTCGCTCGGCGTGTTCAAGGGGCTCGTCTTTGTCCATCCCTCCGCGCAGCCGGACGAGAGCTTCGAGACCTGGCTCGCGGACCTGCCCGACCACGCCTGGCCGCACGACATCACATCGCCGGCGCTCCACGAAAGCGGCGCTGACGTCATCTATGAAATGAAGTGCAACTGGAAGGTCTTCTTCGAGAACGCCATCGACGGCTATCACCTAGCCTATTTGCACAAGAACACGCTGGGCGGTCCGGTCGCCGACAAGAACCTGTGGGAAGTGCGCGGGCGCCACCTCGTCTGGTATTCGACCGAACAGGACGGCACCAAGAACCGGCTGCCCAAAATGGTCGAGGACAACTATGCCGACTACAAGGGCACGCGGGTCGAGGGCGCGGATGAGCCCGGTTACGGCGGCGTCTACATGCTGTTTCCCGATATCGTGATTACCGCCAGCCCCTATTCGTTTTCGATCTCCACGCTGGAGCCCGTCGACGCCAACACAACGCTGCTCAAACTGCGCATGTGGTCGGCGAAGAAATGGTCTCGCGCCAAAGACCGAGCCAAAGAGATCCCCGGCTACGACCCCGAGAGCGGCCGGATCAAATCGTCCCATTGGAAGGTTCATCCGCTGGAGACCGGCGACTTTCAGACCGAGGACGTGTGGGTGTGCGAAAAGATGCAGCGCTCGCTTCGCTCCCCGGCCTATCAGGTCAGCCACCTCGCCCGCGGTGCCGGCGGCGAGGCCTCGCTCACGTTTTTCCAGCAATGCGTTCTGGACTATGTGCCGCTGGACACCATGCGAGCGGCCGCGGAGTAGTCGAGCCCCCCTGATGATCAGGCATGCGGTTTTGTGAAGCATTGAGATGCCGACGTGACGGTAGTCACGCCGTTTTCGGCGTGATCTGACGGTTTCTTAACACTTTTGCGCGGGTTGTGATCCCAGTCACGCGCCTGGGGCGGCGGGCCGGGCCATATTCAAGCTAGCGGACAAGGCGTTCTGCGACCTTGGAGATGGACGCGATGGAAAACACGGCCCCGCAATATGTACGCGACGACATTGTCGCGGTGCAGTCGGACCTCGATCGGATCGAGGCGCAGCTTGAGTTTCTGCGCGCCACCCTGATCGAACTGCTCGGCGACGACGCCGAGGCCGTGTTGCGTCGGAACAGCCAGACCGAGATGCCTTCCGTCGCCTAATCGTCCTGCGGCCCGCCCGGCACGCGGCAGGCCAACACCATACATTCCAACATAACGCAGCCGGCCAGATAGGCGGTCATGCCGCCTTGATCGTGGGGCGGGCTGACCGTGTTGATGTCAAAGGCGACGAAGTCGAGGCCGGCCAGCGCCTGCAGAAAGCCAAGCTCCTCGGCAGCCGTCCAGCCACCCCAGGTCGGCGTCGCCACGCCGGGCGCACAGGACGGATCGAACGTATCCATGTCAAAGCACAGATAGACCTTGCGGCCCTTGAGCCGCTGGTGGAGGTCGGCGATCACCGCCCCGAAACCCTGGGCGCGCAGGTCCCGGTCGGGGATGAGCGTGTGGCCCAGGCCGCGCGTATGCTCGAACACGCCGCCCATGAAGACTGGCCCGCGCGCGCCCAGATGAATGGTGGCGTCGGTGTCGATCAGGCCTTCGTCGGTCGCACACGTAAACGTCGTTGCCGTCGTGTGACGATCCTGTCCGACAATCGGGTAAGCGTCGGTATGGGCATCGACATGGAGCAGGGCGAGGTCGGGATAGACCCGTTTCATGGCGCGCAGCTGCGGCAGGCTGACCGACCCGTCGCCGCCCATGGAGAGCGTCTTTAGTCCGCGCGAGACGATACGCCAGCTCGCTTCCTCCATGACCTCGAAGGATTGCTCCAGACGTCCCGGCGAACACGCGGCGTCACCGCAGTCGATGGCGCCCAATTCCTCCAGCGGATTGAAGTCGGCGATCGGCGGCTGGTAGGGGCGGACCAGGCCGGACTGCTCGCGGATCGATGACGGGCCCAGGCGTGATCCGATGCGGGTCGGATGCACGCCGCAGTCGAACGGCATGCCGAGCACGGCAAGCTGGGCGCCGGACACGTCATAGCGGTTCGGCAAACCCATGAAGCCGCCGGTCGGTCGGAAGATTGCTGAGTCGAAGATCGTGTCGGTCATGTTGCCCAACCCCTGTCGTCCTTGTGCAGCCTATCCTGAACCTGCGGATGATGCCGCCAAACGTTCGGCCATGGCGATGACCTCTTCGGGCGTGTGGCCGGCTTCGCGCAGCGCCTGCAGCGTGACCGCGCGATCGCGCTTGGCAAATCGCTTGCCGTCGGCATCCAGCAGCAGGCCATGATGATCATAGGCAGGCGCGTCATAGCCGAGCAGGGCTTGCAATACCCGGTGGATCGGCGTGGCGTGATAGAGGTCGCGCCCCCGGTTGATCAGAGTGACACCCTGGATGTGGTCGTCGACAGTGACGGTCAGGTGGTAACTCGCCGCCGTCTCCTTGCGCGCGACGACGACGTCGCCGTTTGCCATGGGATCGACGGTGATCTCGCCCTCGGTTTTCTCGCGCCAGGTAAGCGGGCCGGTGTGCGCCGCGGCCTTCTCCATGTCGAGGCGCAGGGCGTAGCTTTCGCCGGCCTCGATGCGCCGCTGACGTTCGTCGTCGCTGAGGGACCGGCACGTACCGGGGTAGATCAGGCCGAGCGGGCCGTGGGGCGCGCTGGCGCTGGCCCGGACCTCGTCGCGGATTTGGCGCCGCGTGCAGAAACAGGGATAGACGAGACCGGCTTCCTGAAGCCGGTCGAGCGCGGCGCGATAGTCGTCCAGGTGGTCGGACTGGCGGCGCACAGGACCATACCAAGTAAGCCCGAGCCAGGTCATGTCGTTGAGGATCGCCTGTTCATGCTCCGGGCGGCATCGCGCGCTATCGATGTCCTCGATCCTGAGCAGGAAGCTGCCGTCGGGTTCTGCGCGGGCAGCGCGCCAACCCATCATCGCCGACCAAGCGTGGCCGATATGTAGCAGGCCGCTTGGGCTTGGCGCAAAGCGCGTGATTAACGTCGCCGGACTCACGACCCCGGCCCGTGCCGGGCACCGACCAGCGCGGCGACGCCAAAGGCGGTGATCAGGGCGCCGGCGATCCGGTTAAGCCACAGCATGACGCCGCTTGTGACACGCCTGCGCACCAGCGTGACGGCGCCGCACAACACGATCCACCACAGATATGATCCCAGAAACACACCGGCGGTCATGGTGATCGCGGTCGTGTGGTCGCTGCCTGGTTCAACCAAGCCCAGCCCGGCGAAGATCGCCGCGAAGGAAAGGATGGTCATCGGGTTGGTGATGGTAAGGCCCAGCATGGTGAAGAAACCGCCGCCCGGACCGCGCTCACCGGCCATGGGGCCGTTCTGACGGCTCTCCTTGAAGAAGATCCTGAGACCCAACCAGACCAGGAAGGCGCCGCCGATGAGGCGCAGCCAGAACTGGTGCTCGATCAGCGCCGTGCTTATGGCGGTCAGACCGAACGCCGCGACCGCGCCATAGAACCCATCGGCGGCCGCGATACCCAGCCCGCCGGAAAGACCTGCCATGTAACCTTGGGCCAGGGTTCGCCGGATCAAGATAACACTCATCGGCCCCATGGGCGCCGCGACCGCGAGGCCCATGGCGAGGCTTTTGAGAAACAATGCGGGATCGACCATCGGGAACCCTCGTCAAACGAGGTTCCCTCTATAGAGCGCTTGCCCCGTGGCGTCAGCCGTCGAAGACGGCGTTCAAGAAGCGGGTCCAGTCGACAATGGCGCGGTCGCGGATCTCGTCGTCGCGGCCGATCAGGTAACCGTCGGGATCGCTGCACAGGCCCAGAATGATCTTGCGCATGAAGGGTCCGCTCATCGGCAGCCAGGAGCCGGCGTCGTAAACATCGCCGTCGTCGTCGACATAGAAGTCGCAGGGCGCGAGGTTGCGGCCGATGGCGCGCGGCCCGGCGAAACGCCCGTCCCACTGATGATAGGCGCCGTCGTAATAGACCGTCGTCACATCGGTGCCGCCGTCTTCCAGCTCGCTGGCGACGGCGCTGCACCGTTCAGGATCGACAATCGCGTCGCCGGTGCCGGCGAGCATCAGGAGCGGCGCGCCGGTCGCGCGGTTGTCCTCGAAACTGGCGATGCAGGGCGCGTAGAACGCGACATGTCCGGCGAAACGTTGACCGTCCGGCGCCAGGCGCTCGGCGACGGCCTCATAGGCCGCGTACGTCGCCGCCATGCCGCCATAGGAAAAACCGGCCAGGACCACCTTGCTGCCGTCGACTTCCGGCAGGCTGTCGAGATAGGCGAGGGCGGCGTAGGCATCGGCCAGCATCGCGGCCTCGGTGATGTTCAGCAGGCGATCGGTGAAGCCGGTGGCCAGATCGCGCCGCGCGCCGAAGACATCGACCACCATGGCGGCGACACCCAGGCTGGCCAGTTGACGGGCATAGGCGGGTTCGCGCGTCTGTAAGACGCCGGCTGCTCCGTGCAGCAGGACGACCGCGGGGACCGGGTTGTCGGCCGACGCGTCCGCCGGCATGAAGAGAGCCGCCGCCGCTTCCGTCGGTGGCGCATCGTCTGGATCGCCGACATCGGCAATCGTGAACGGCGTACTGCTGGCAAGCGCGACCGGCTCGATCAGAACCGCGTCGTCGCTCGCGGCATCGGGCCAGGTTGCCGGCAGTTCGGCGAGCGCCGGCCCGGCCACGAAGCAGGCCACGAGAGCCATGAGGAAACGACGGACTGGCACGACTTCACCCTTGCTAACCATTGGTGCTAACGATACCCAAGATTTATGGCAATGAGGGCTACAAGATGACGTTATCAGGACCGGTGGTGCCGCCGCGCCAGGGCGAACCGCAACAACTTGTCGTGTTGCTGCACGGCTGGGGCGCGGACGGCAACGATCTGATCGGCTTGGCGCCAGCCTTGCAGCCGACGCTGCCGCAGGCACGCTTTGTCAGCCCCAACGCGCCGGACCCTTGCGACCAGAACCCGATGGGCCGGCAGTGGTACAGCTTCGCCGACGAACGGCCGGAGAAGCTGAAGGCTGGTTATGAGCGGGCGGCCGGCATGATCAACGACTTCGTCGATGCGGAGCTGGCGCGGCTCACTCTCGACGATAGCCGCTTGGCGCTGATCGGGTTCAGCCAGGGCGCGATGATGGCGCTCTATGTCGCGCTCCGCCGCGCGCGCCCGTGCGCCGGCGTGGTCGGCTATTCCGGCATGATGATCGATGCGGAAGGCCTCGACAGCGAGCTTAAGGCGCGCCCCCCGGTCTTGCTCGCCCACGGTGACGCCGACCCTGTGGTGCCCGTCCAGTCGCTTCAGGAGGCAGTCGGCGTGCTGGCGACGCACGACATCTCCGCCCAGTGGCATGTCAGCCAGGGTGTCGGCCACGGCATCGATCCGGGCGCTCTGGAAGCTGGTGCCGCGTTCTTGAAGACCGCCTTCAACGAAGCCGCGCGCGGTACGCCGGCGGCTTAACCTCAGCCGCGTCTCAGGCTCTGGCCGCCGTCGACCGGCAACAGCGCGCCGGTGATAAAACGTGCCTCGTCAGAGGCCAAGAACAGCGCGGCATTGGCGACGTCCCAGGCTGTGCCTTGTTTGCCACCTAGCGGCACCTGCGCGTCGCGCACCCGGTTCAGCTCCTCTCTGGAGGCACCGGTCTCTGCCATCAGCATTTCGATCGCTGTGGGTGTCTGCATCAGGCCTGGCAGGATCGCGTTGACCCGAATGCCATAAGGCGCCTGGCTCATGGCGAGTGATTCGGTCAGCGAATTGACGCCGGTCTTGGAAACCCGGTAGGCGACCTGACCGTGGCTCTCGTCGATCGCGCTGCCTTTGACGTCGCTGTCCGAGGTGACCGACAGCATCGACGATATGTTGATGATGACGCCCGAGCGCTGCTCCTGCATTGCCGGCAGCACGCTCTTCGCGGTCAACAGCATGCCGGTCAGATTGACATCCAGGAGAAAACGCCACGCTTCGACTGTGATCTCTGTCGGTCCGCTGTCGCCCGTCGAAACACCGACATTGTTCTGCAGAACATCGATGTGGCCGAAGCGCTTGAGAGTTTCCTCGGCGAAGCGCCCGCAATCCGACTCGTCAGTCACATTGCCTTCGATGGCGATGGCCTCCGCACCTTCGTCGATCAGCATGCGCACCGTTTCCTCAGCCAACGCCAGGTCCTTGTCGGCGATGGCGAGCTTCGCGCCTTCGCGCGCATAAGTGATGGCAGTCGCCCGGCCGTTACCGATGGTCGCGCCGGGGATCTGACCGCCGCCAGCGATAAGCGCGACGCGGTCCTTAAGTCGATTGGTCATGACCTGTCCTCTTCCACCCTTGGTCAGCCGATCGCCCGATCCAGGACCATCGTCGCGGCGGCAAGCGCGCCCATGTGGATAGCGGTGTTGACGTTCTGGTGGCCGGCATAGAGCAGGTCGCCGATGGCATAAAGCCTGTCAATGCTGGTCCGGTAACCATCGTCGACGACGACATAACCGTCCCCATCCAGTTCGGGGCCGAGCGCGGTGACGAGAGCTGTTTGTGCTTGCATCGGCCACAGGACGAGGGCGGTACGGTCTATCAGGGTGCCGTCCTCGAGTTCGATGGCTTCAAGACCCGATCCGTCCCCGCGCAACCTTGTGACACGGCGGTGCTCGACGGCGATGCCCTTGTTTGCCAACGCCGCTTGCCGGTCGGCATCGAGCGGGATGTCCGGCTCTAGAAAGAGCATGAGGTCGTTGGTCCATGTCAGATAGATCTCGGCGACGTCGGTCATCGTCGCGCGGTTGACGAAGACGCCCCACCGCCCGCCACGCAGTTCAAAGCCGTGACAGAACGGGCAATAGATGACGCTGGTGCCCCAGTAGTCCTGCAGGCCATCGATAGAGGGGAACCGGTCCACCATGCCGCATGCTAACAGGATACGCGCGGCCCGCGTCGTCGTGCCATCTTCCGCGACGATGACAAAACCGCCACCGGTGTCACGCTCGACTGAAGCGACGGATTGGGTGACGAAGCGGGCGCCGCCATAACCGTCGAGCTCCGCCATCGCTGTGGTTTTGAGATCCGATGGCGCCACCATCTCGCGTCCGAGCAAACCGCCAATGCCCGGTGATGCCGCGTTGCGCGGTGGCGTCGGCGCATCGAACACGGCAACGGAGCGCAACGAGCGGACGAGCGTCAGCGCGGCGGACAGCCCCGCCGGTCCCGCGCCGACGATGGCCGCGTCGTAGACTTCATGCACTTTGTTCATCGTGCCTGCTCCCGTCAGGATCGTCGGTTTCGTGCAGGATCAGCTGACCGGGCTCTTGACGCCGTCGACCTGGCCTTTGGCCTCGTCGGGCACGCCGGTCGAGTCGGCGAAACGCGACAGCATGTTGAACCAGGCCATGACAAAGATGGCGCGTGTCGCGCCGTTGTCGTCGCCATAATGATCGACCAGTTTCGCTACCGATTGCGCAGAGAGTTTCGCCTTCAGGGTGATCTCGTCGCACAGTTCGCAGAGCATGCGATGCCACGGCTCCAGGCTCGACAGGTCGTCTGACAGGACCGCGTCAACCAGCGTCTCCGGCAGGTCATAGACCGCTTTGTGGAACTGGATCTCGTACTGCGAATCGTTGATGTAGCAGATCCGGTACAACATGATCTCGCGATCGAGTTCGGGAAACCAGTCGTCGTTGAAGATCGCCGAGACCGTCGTATAGATCTCTGGCGCGATGCCGGTTCGCGCCAGCATGCGCACCATGGAAAGGTTGGGCAGTGTCTTGATGAAGTCGCGCGTGCGCTCGTCGAGCTCGTCGTCCGACGGCAACGGGATCTTTTCCGTCATATCAGTGCCTAGCCATGCAGGTGGAAGACCTTGTTCATGATCTTCCATTCGCCGTCGACCTTCAGCAGGGTGAAGAAATCGGTGAACCGGCGTCCCGTCCATTTGTCGAGCTCAAGCCGTACGGTGGCGACCGTGTCGCCGACGTCGATACGGGCGATGTCCGCCGTCATGTCCGGCGCCGGCTGGCCCGCGTCGACCCGGTTAAACAGCTCCTGGATCGGGCTAGCAAGCAGTCCTGTGGCGCCGTAGCCGAAGATCCACGCGTCCGCGTGAAAGGCCGGTTTCATGTCCGCGCTCTTCCCCGAACGCGCGCCGTCGATGTAGTGCTGGACGGTGCGCGCGATGGCGTCGTGCTCGTCGTGATTGGATGCCGTGCCGCTCATGCGATCTCCCCCGCGTTGGACGTCGTCGGACACGGTGCCATCTGAACACGATCCGCCCTAGTCCGCCAGAGCATCGACCAATTGGTCGGCGGCTCTCTTGGCCGCGCGGCGGTAGTCGGGTGAATCGAAGATCGGCCGCAGCGATCCCGCCAGCAGGAAGGTCGACACGATGCCGACAGCCGATGCTCGCCGCGCGGCCGGCTTGGCGTTCGGGTGTTCGCGTTTCAACTCGGCCTCGATCATATGAACGAAACGATCAAACCATTTGGTCATCAGGTCGTTGACCTCGGGCAGCCTGTTGGCCTCGATGATCAACGCATCGGCGACCAGGTTTTCGTCATGATCGAAACCGGTAACGTCGCTGAACATCATGCGCACCATGGCACGAACACGGTCGTTCTTGGGCAGGGCGGTCTCGAACGCGTCGAGTGTCTGCATAACGTGGGAGACATAGCGTTCCGCCAACGCGACGATCAGATCGTCCCGGTTGCCGACATAGTGGCGCAGGATCGTCCGGCCCATGCCTGCTTCCTCGGCGATTCGCTCAAGCGACGCGCCCTGGATTCCGTCTCTGACGATGCAACGTTGGAAAGCGTCCAGAATCTCTTCCGTACGCTGGGATTTAAGGCTCGGCCTGGGCATGTGCCCCTATTCTGGTAGTCGGACCGCAAAACTGGCAATAAGAAAACTTACCCTTGTATCGCATGGCGCGCGACCATAGATTTTCGTCATGACAATTAACGATGAGGGCCCGCGAACCGATGCCGGCCGCGTCGCGTATGCCGATGCCAATGGCCTGCGCCTTGCCTATGAGACGTTCGGCGATCACGATGCGCCTGCCGTGTTGCTGATTCACGGCTGGGCGACACAGATGCTCGCCTGGCCGGAGCCGCTGTGCCGGGCGATCGCGGCGAACGGCTATCATGTCATCCGGTTCGACAATCGCGACATCGGCCTTTCCACCTGTCTTGATCATTTGGGATCGCCCAGCATCACGTGGCATGCGGTGACGTCGTGGTTGGGGTTGGGAGCGCGCGCGCCCTATGGCCTTGATGACATGGCGCGCGATGCACTTGAGCTGCTCGCCGCGCTCGATCTTGACGAGGCGCATGTGGTCGGTGCTTCCATGGGCGGCATGATCGTGCAGCACATGGCGGCACTCGATCCGCGGCGGGTCTTATCGCTGACCGCCATCATGTCCAGTTCCGGCGCGCCCGGCCTGCCGGACGCCGACGACGATGTGACGGCGCTGATGCAACAGATGCCCGACGATGCTTCGCCGGACGGGCTTCTGCGCCACGGCATGGCGATCTGGCGCCGCATCGCCGGTCCGGTCTATCCGCCGGACGAGGCAGCGTTGGTGGCGCTGATGCGCACGTCGGCGGCGCGATGCCCGCCCGGCGGCGCGAACGAAATCCGCCAGCTTGCCGCCATCATGGCCGACGGCAGCCGCGTCGACTTGCTGCGCGGTTTGATGGTGCCGACTCTTGTCATCCACGGTGACGCCGATCCCCTGGTGCCGCTTCCCTGCGGCGAGGACATCGCACGCCATGTGCCGGGTGCACGGCTAGAGGTCATCCCGGGCATGGGGCATGACTTGCCTGTGGCGTTGACTGACGCGTTCTGCGCCATGCTGACCGCGCACTTTCGACAAGCCGACGGTGACGGCCCGCCGTGAAGGTGTTGATCCTGGGCGGCGCGGGCGATGTCGGCCGTCACGCGGTTGACGCCGCGGCGAAGAGCGACCTGATCGAGCGTGTCGTCATCGGCGAGCGCGACGTGAACGGCGCCGAGGCAGTCGCCGCCGAACATGATGGGCGTGTCGCCGTATGCCGCCTGGATGTCGCCGAAGACCGCTCGCTCGACGACGCCTTGGCTTTATGCGACGTGGTCCTCTCCTGCTTCGGTCCCTATTACCGGCACGGCGCCCGCGTGTTGTCGGCGGCAATCCGGGCCGGCCGCCATTACCTTGATGTCTGTGACGATTGGGAGCCGACGCTTGACATGCTCGCGCTCGATGGCGCCGCCCGCCAAGCCGGCGTTACGGCCATCATCGGCATAGGCGCCAGCCCGGGCGTCACCAATCTTCTGGCCGCTGCCGCGCATCGAACCCTTGATCGCGTCGATGCGCTGCACACGCTATGGGGCATCGGCGACCTCCGTTCGCCTCAGATGGCGGAGGTGGACAAGTCGACGCGTTCGGCTCTGGAACACTGGCTGCAACAGGCGCGAGGCACCATCCGGGTCCGCCGGGAGGGCGCGATGGTCGACGTCCCATCGCTTGCCGAACAGGATGTCGTGTTCCCCGGCATTGGACGGGTCCACTGTCATGCGCTCGGTCATCCCGAGCCGGTGACGCTGCCGCTGACCTATCCGGAGATCCGCGACAGCCTCAACCTCATGAACTTCCCGGCGCCGATCATCGCCGCTTTGCGCAAGACGGTCGCGCGTCTGGACCGTGGCGCCATCGACATGGTGACGGCCGTGAGCGAGCTTGAAGTCAGGCTGGGGGAGGGTCCGGGCATCGCGGCATTGTGGGGCGGTGCGCGCGTGTGGGCGGCGATCATCGCGGACCAGATGCGCGGCGTCGTCTATACGCCTGATCTCTGTGCCCTGGCGATCGGTCAGAAAGACGGCCGTCGGGCGTCAGCGGGCGCCTGGCTCGACGGCTACCTACCAGGCGGCACCGGCGGTGCGACCGGCGTTCCATTGATCGCCGCGCTCGAGATGCTGGCCATGGGCGAGATCACACGCCGTGGCGCTTTTGCTCCGGAGGCCGGCATCGATCCGGACCGTTTCGTCAACCGTCTCGAGCGTTATGCGACTCGCTTCGACACCGATGGGGCGGAACCGTTTCTGCGCATTAACGTGGGCCTGGCCGACGGCGGATAGATGCGAGGGCGTCGTAGCCGAAGATCCAGCCACTCGCACAACAGTACGGAGGCTGGTCGGGTCTAGTCCTGCTCCGCACGCGGGTCGTCGGCCGAAGATATGTCCGTCGGCGTTGGCGTCACGGTGAGGACGGAAACGCCGTCCGGCGCCTCGAACCGGTGCCAGCATCCCTGCGGCACGACGGTCATCATGCCAGCCTTCATGGTTAGCACGTGGGTATCCGTGTCAGTCAGGACGGTGAGCGTTGTCGAACCGGCGATGACCTGAACGATTTCGTCGCCGTTCCGGTGACGCTCCCACGGACTTTTGCCGTCAAAACTGCCGACGAAAACACCGTCGTCACAAAACGGCACGATAGAGGCGAACGATGCGGCAGCCTCCTCCTCGGATGTGTCGGGCGCACGCAGATGAAGCGTCGGGAGCTTGGCTAGTTCGGCGGCGATGTCGACGGGCTTCACCATGATATTGCCCTCCTCTTCATGTGTGGGGTTTTGCCTGCTTACTGTTTCGATGCGGAGCAGGGAGACCCTGCGTCAGACTCCTTCCCGCTTGATCGGCACTGACCAGCTCTTCGCCAGGATGCGTGTCTTGCCCTCATAGACATCCAGATCGGCGGACAACAAGAACGTGTCGGCGGTGGCGCGCAGGTTGGTGGTGGCGTGGATGTCGACCTCGAAATCGCCGCGCTTCATGTGGCTGGTGACGGTCATCTCGGTTTCGGCGCTCAAGGGATCGCCTTCGGTGACCGCCATGCGTTCGATCGTGTTGCGGCCGAATTCCATGCCGTGGTCGCTGATCCGGTAGACGCCGCTGCCGCGTTCCGACAGGACCTCGACGCGGCCGGTCAGGACATCGCGGGTGACGGTGTTTTCCGATGACGGCGGCTCAACCATTTCCTGGGGCATGGGGGCGGCTTCCTGCGGCGGCTCGAAGGGTTTGAGACGCGGGCCGCCCTTGATCGGGCGGACGGGCAGATGGAGTGTGCTGGTGCCGGTGTGGACCGTCAGCTCGACCGGCTCGGGCGAGGGCCAAATCATCGGCCAGTAGGTCGTCGAGACGGCGACGCGGATACGGTGGCCGGGCTGGAAGGCGTACGCCGTGTCGTTCAGCGTCACCTTCACCTGATAGCGCTTGCCGGGCTGGACCCGCGCGACGCGTCCGTGGCCGTTGCGGTGACAGAGGTTCAAGACCGCGTAGGTTGCGCGCGCCACCGAGCCGTCCGGTTTGACGTCGTTGAGGCGTACGCAAACGAAGGCCGCCGGCTTGTCGACGCTGAGGTCGAGGTTGACGACCGGCGCGCCCAGGATCTCGACCGTCTCCTCCAAAGGCTCGGTGTCGAAGCAGATCGAGGCACCGTCGTCGAAGCGCTGGTCGCCGGGAAACTCCGGGCCCTCGCCGCCGGTGCCGTAGGGACACCATTCGCCGCCCGCCATGCCGAGCGTCTGCGGTGTCATGGCGACCCGCGGCACGTCCTTGCCCTTCTTCGTGCCGATGCCGTCGGGGTTGAGGCGGAACGGTTTCATGCGGATGCGTTTGCTGGGCCAGGCCTGCTCGCCCACCCAGCGGCCAGGGCAGTGGGCGTACCAGGGCTCGGCCGGGATATCGTCCTGCATATAGGCACGCATCATCGGCTCGTTCATGATCCCGGTGTCGATGTCTTTGAGCCAGTAGTCCCACCAGCGCAGCATCTCCTGCAGGAAGCCGATGGCCGGGCCCGGCGCGCGCAGTGACTGGCCCCATTGGTGCGCATGCGGGCCGATCAGGCCGAGGCGCGGCACCTTGAGGTTCTTCAAAAGGCGCGGAGTGGCGTTGGTGTAGCCATCGAGCCAGCCGCCGACGGCGAAGACGGCGCATTGGATGTCGCGGTAGTTCTCGTTGACCGAGCCGTGTTTCCAATAGGCGTCGCGCTGCTGGTGTTTCATCCAGGTCTCGATCGGGCAGGGGATGCCGTCGAGGCGTTCCAGCCAGTTCTTGCGCCAGCCAGGCCCCATGATTTCGGGATCGCCGGGCAGCGCCAGGATCGAGAAAAAGGTCGTGCCCCAATCCAGGTTGTCGTTCAGCAGACAGCCGCCGGAGTAGTGCATGTCCGAGGCATAGCGGTCGTCGGTCGAGCACGAGGTGACGATAGCCTTCAGCGCCGGCGGCTTGAGGGCCGCGACCTGGAGCGCGTTGAAGCCGCCCCAGGAGATGCCGAACATGCCGACCTTGCCCGTGCACCACGATTGCTTGGCAAGCCAGGCGATGACCTCCTTGCCGTCTTTGAGTTCCTGGGTCGCGTACTCGTCGCGCATGACACCGTAGCTGTCGCCCGCACCCTGCAGGTCCACGCGGACACTCGCGTAACCGTGGCCGGCGAACCAGGCGTGTTTGGGTTCGTCGCCCGGCCGCGTCATGTCGCGTTTGCGGTAGGGCAGGTATTCCAGCAGCGCCGGCACCGGCTTGGCATTGGCGTCGGCCGGCAGCCAGATGCGCGCGGCGAGTTTCTTGCCGGAGCGCAGCGGGATCCACACGCCCTTCTCGCGCACCTTCACCTTGCGCGGAAACTCCATCACGACCCCCATGACACCCTCCCCAAGTTCGCGTGGCGATTGGGCGACGTTATCGGGTTCGGCGGTGAGAGTCAGGTGCGGTGTCGTTTCGTGTGCGTGGGGCTTACTGCGCCAGGTCCTTCAAGAACTGCGGCGCGTTGTCGCAGTGGCGCGCCATGGCGTAGACGAAGGCGTGGCCGGTGCCGAAGGCGGCGGCGTCCGGCCGGTCGGCGAGATAGCTGTCGAACGTTTCGGTCATGGCCTCAGGCGAGACGCCATGGGCGCCGCAGTCGGAGAGCCACGCAAGCTCCTGGGTCTTGTGATAGGTCTCCGCCACCATCAGCCCGTCCCACAGGCCCATGACATGGGCCTGCCGCTGCTCCTCGTCATAGGCGAGGTAGTCGCCGAGGGTGAGCTCGGGCTGGCCGGCATGGGCGGCGGTGGCGAAGAACGTGAGGACGGCGAACAAACATCCAGTTGTGTTACGCATGTTGTCTCCTTCGCTACGGCTGACCGCCGGCCTCGATCTTTGCTTGGGCGTGCTGAAGCACGGCGCACATCAGTGATTCTGTGCCTGCACATAGCTCCTGGCTCTCGGTGATGATGACGTGGCCGTCTGCAACTCGACCAAGACCATAAAGGTACTGGGCAACAAAGTACCGGCAGCCGGCCGTATCACAGCGATCAGGTACAGCGCCGTCGAATTGAATGTCGCCTTTGAAAAGACCAATTACATAGGCAACATCGGGTGACAGGTCGGTGCCGAAGACATCTGCATGTTCGAAGACATCTCCGGGGTACGTCCCTTGGTCTTCGGTGTGAGACAACGCAGCGATCCAAAACAGCGGATGCTCGTAGGGATCAAGACCAAGCCAATGCTGTGGCCGATCGAGCACATTGTTAAGGAAATCGCTCGCGCCGTATCGGAAGCCCGTGACAAACTCCCTTATCCCTCTAAGCACCGAGTTTGCCGCCGGGCAGAGCACCTCGCGACCTGTCGGACAATCTCGAAGGTTTGACCATGATCCTCCGCTCAGCTGTCCGTCATCTTGCGTCATCAACCTGAGCCGGTTTCGACGGACTTGCATGTAGTCTTGGATCAATGAGCTCGCTGACGTCACACGATAACGTCTACCCGAAAAGAAGTCCTCGAAGTCTGCGACTCGGGCGAAGAATATGCCGTTGCCCCTCAACGCCTCCATCGCATCGTCAAATCTGCCCTCAGCCTCAAGAATGATGGCCAGGCTCAAGCCTTGGAAATGGGGTGTCCACGACTCTTCCGAAGCCAGATCGTATTTGATGCATCTTTCCATATCTCCGTGCTTGATGCCGGAGTCGTACGCGGCGGCACACCAGAGGTCTCTGTTCTCGGCGTCCCAATCCGCAACACACGCGGCCGATGATTGCGGGGAATCAAAAATCCCCGCTAGGGCGTGACAGCGCAGGTGATAGGCGAGGCTAAAGTTCGTGAAGGCAGTAAGCCATCGAGAGAACCTCGGATCATCGCTCTCGATCGTGCTCCAGTCTATTGATAAACTCCACATCGACTGCTCGATGGTCGTTAGCTTCGCGTCCAGTACACCAACGGCATCTTGATATCGCCAATCGGCGATAAGCTGCGCTTCGGTCTCGAACGGCAAAATCTGTTCGGTCGGATCGAAGTCTTGCGCGTGCACCGTCTGCACAAGCGTCATGCCAACGAGAGCAAGGGCAATTGTCAGTAGTTTCATGGTGACCCGCCCGTCGTGATGTGACTGTCGAAGGTCCGCAGCGCGGCGCACGGGATGGAGCGCACGCCCAGGCACAGTTCGCGGCCGGCGGTCATCATGGCCGATGTCTGTTCCGCGTTGCCGGCGGCGGCAAGGTAGGCTGCCACGAAGTAGTGGCAGCCGGGCGTCGTACAGGTTGACCAGGCGGTCTCGTCCTCGTCGGCCGACGCGTCGTCCTCTTCGATCAAAACCGCGAGCGCCAGGCGCGCGTCGATCGGCCAGTGGCTGAGCGCCGCATCGATCAGATGCCGAAATGGCTCGCGGTCGACCTCGATGCCGCTGCGTCTGGAGGCTGCAAGCAGCCAGAGCAGGGGGTGCTCATAGGGCGATTGGTAGACCCAGGGCTGCGCGCCCTCAAGCGCGACAAGCGCGTGATCAATAGCGGCCTGATCATCGCCCGCGAGGTAAGCGGCTATCGCACGGTAGGTCGCGACGCCGCCGGGACAGGGACCGGCGCGATCCGCCATGCAGTAAGGGTTGAACGTGTGGACGGTCCAGGCCTGGCGGTTCAGGCCATCCCACAGCAAACTCATGCGCATGACACGTGCGTCGGCGAAATCCAGCAGGCGCGCCGCGACCTCGCGACGCGCTAGGTCGTCCTCAGAAGTGCCCGCCGCGGCCACGCCGCGGGCCAAGATCCTGCCTGCCTCCGCATACATCCGGGCGACCTCAGCGGGATACCGGCCCTCGGCCTCCTGGAAGAAGGCGCGCGCCAGAACATGGAAACCCTCATCGGTCCGATAGCCGAACGCGTTTCGTCCAGCGTATTGGCAGCCCTCCGACCACGGATCCGCCATGTCATCCTGAAACTGGACCACGCACAGCAGAATGAGCAACAGCTCCGCGTTCACGACGGTGATCACCGTGTCTGGTTTTTCCCAGTCAAGGTGGAGGCCGAGCTGGGTGTAGCTGGCACCTTCGCCTTCGACGATGTCGCGGATGTCATCCAGATGTCCCTCGATCATGTCGAGTGCCTTCACCGTGTTCCCGGCGACGGCCAGGTCAGCCGGGCGGTCGAGTGGGACAATGAATCGCGAGGGATCCATCTTCCAAACCTCATACTCACTCTGCAGCTTGAGCGCGAAGAGGGCGAGAACGCCCATGCTGACCAGCAAGATCAGCGTGACAACGATCCAGAATGAACGGGACCGTGCGGTGCGGTCGTGGTCACCGTGCTCCGCGGTGAACGTGTGGGCGACATGGCGGTTCATGGCGACATCGCCATGTCCGCCTCAGCACCTGCGAGCCGCAATGCGGTGCACGGGATCGAACGGACGGCACGGCACAGGTCCAGGCCCGCTTCGACCGCGGCGTCACCGGCGGCCGTGTCGCCGGCGGCATAGTGATACTGAGCGACAAAGTAACGGCAGCCCGCCGTCACGCACACCATCGGCAGATCATCGCCTGGGTCGAACGGCGGTTTCGTCAAAGCGAAAAGCTCCAGCGCCACCAGGGCGTCGGAGGGCCAGGTATCACGGGCCGCGTCGATCACCCCAGCGAGGTCGTCAGGCATCTCAACGTCCCCGCCAAGCCGCCGGGTGGCGGCAAGGACCCAAAGAAGCGGGTGTTCAAAGGCGGAGTCACTGACCCACGGCTGCGCGCCTTGCAACGCCGTCATACCCGCCGCAACGGCTCTGTTGTCATCACCCTGCAGATAGGCGTCGATGCTGCGATAGGTTTGAACACCGCCGGGGCAGACCTCGTTACGCTCAGCCAGACACCAGGGATTGTGTACGTCGACGGGCGCAGTTGGTCTGGAATGATCGTTCCAGACAATGCCGAGACGCACCGCCCTCGCGTTGGCGAAGTCGAGCAGACGCGCCGCCACCTGCCGGCGTTCCGGATCGGACGAGCCGGCGTCCTCTCCGACGATGCCGGCGGCCGCGCGTTCGCCTGATTCGATAAAGAAGTCGGCTGCCTCGTTTGGCCGGCGCGATCGTGTTTCCAGAAGAAAGGCGCGCGCCAAACCTTGCAAACCCTGCTCGATGGGTTCGTCGAAAGCGCCACCGCCGGTGCCGTCGCATAGCGCGGTGCCAGCGATAACTCGTCCGAACTCCGTTTCGGCGAGGCACTCAAAGGCAAGAAGTATGTCCGCATTGATCGCGAGTATGACGGTGTCCGCCTGTTCCCAGTCCCGGTAACCGCCGAGGTTTTCAAAGCTGCCGCCGGCTGCCTCGACAATCCCGCGCAGCCTATGGATACGGCGGCGAACGTCTGCCAACGCGCCGGTGATGTCATCATCACCACGCAACGCGGCCGGATGGTCAAGCGGTAGGAGGTCGTGCGTAGGCGAAAGCACAACGAGGTCCGTCTCCAAGTCGTCCGGCCATGCGATCTCCTGCGGACCGGTTAGGCGCAGTGCCATGCAGGGAATGGAGGTGACGCCCTCACACAGGTCCAGGCCCGCTTCGGTCGCGGCATCGGCGGCAGCAGTATCGCCGTTGGCGCTGAGAAATTGAGCGAGGAAGAACCGGCACCCCGGCGTGTCGCACGCTTCCGGTAACGCGCCGGCGTCCCGATGAGCTTCCGGATCAACATAAGCAAGCAACGCGGTTCGCGCGTCCTCCGGCCATTCGATCAAGGCTGCCTCGATCAGCGGCTGCAAGTCGCTGATGTCCTCATCAATGCCTTGGTGCTGTGATGCCGCAAGGACCCACAATAGCGGATGTTCATAGGGCGCGCGGTAGACCCACGGTTGACTTCCCTCCAGCGCCACGAGAGCCGTGGTTCGGGCATCGCCGTGATGGCCGGTCAGGTAGAGTTTGATTGCGTTGTAGGTCGACAGACCACCCGGGCAGATTTCGTCCCAATCAGACCTGCACCACTGGTTGATCGTGTCGAAGGGTGGAAGCTCGGCGTCCAGTCCGTCTCTCATCAAGAGAAGACGCAGGGCGCGGGCACTGCCGAAATCCTTGGCCAATGCCGCGACCTGGCGGCGGTCAGGGTCATCATATGTCATCGCACCGCCCGCCAGGGTGCTACCGATCTTCGAACCGGCCGTCAGGTACAGTTCGATGACGTCGTCTTGGTTCCATCCATCGGCTTCCAACCATGTTGCCCGGGCCAGATACTGCGCGCCTTCAAGCACGTCCAATGCATGGGCATCGGCGACGTCCAAGTCACAATCGACGCGGTCCGCCGCGATATCCCGCGATGTCTCGTCGATGAAGCAGACGGAAAAGTAGAGGTTCGCGTAGTTGATTAGCCGGGTAATAACCACCGGATCAAAGTTGGCGCCCATCAACTGGTAATTGTTGAAATCAACCCAATCATCGTCCAGATCACGGGCGATCTGGCTGGAGCGGTAGAGCAGATCAAAGCTTGTGCGCGCTTCCTCGCCGGCCACTGCGAGCTCAGCCATTTTGTCCAGCGGCACAATCATGCGCGTGGGGTCCATGTCCCACGTCACCGTCTCCTGGCTGAACTTGATGTAGAGGAGCCCGGCGATGCCCGCGAGGAGCAGAACGATGAGGACCAGTACCGTTTTCAAAAACCGGGATCTCCGCCCGTTTGTCGCGGGCAGTCTAGCCGGTTTCGCCAGGGGCGTGTAGGCCGCGCGGCTTATACCACTTTATCGTCCTTTAGCCGGGCGATCGCCGCCTCGGACAGGTCGAGATACTCCGCCAGCACCTCCTCGGTGTGTTCGCCCAGAAGCGGCGGCGGGCGGTTATAAACCGGCGGCGAACCCTCCAGGTTGACCGGGCTTCTGACCATCGGGATGGTGCCGGCGGTCGGATGCGGCATGTCAATCTTCATGCCGCGCGCCTGGACATGGGGGTCGGCGAAAACCTGCTCGAAGTTGTTGACCACGCCATAGGGGATGCTGCGTTTCTCTAGGTTCTCGACCCACCAAGCGCGCGGCTCCTGTTTCACCAGCTCGACCACCTGGGGCATCAGCGTGTCGCGGTTCCTGATGCGCGCGGGGTTGGTGGCATAGCGTTCGTCGGCCGCCAGTTCGTTGGCGCCGGCCAAGTCGCAAAAGCGAATGAACTGGTCGTCGTTGCCGATCGCGATGATGATCGGATCGTCGGCGGTCTCGAACACCTGATAGGGCAAGAGGTTCGGATGCGCGTTGCCGTAGCGCTTCGGCGGCACGCCGGACGTCAGATAGTTCATGTTCTGGTTCGCCATCAACGCGATCGAGCTATCCAGCAGCGCCATGTCGATATGCTGGCCCTCGCCGGTGTTGTGGCGATGGTTGAGCGCCGCCAAGACAGCGATGGTCGAATAGAGGCCGGTCGTCAGATCCGAGATGGCCACGCCGCCCTTTTGCGGTCCGCCGCCGGGCAGGTCGTCGCGCTCGCCGGTGATCGACATGAAGCCCGACATGCCCTGGGCCAGAAAGTCGTAGCCAGCGCGCGGCGCGTAGGGACCGGTCTGGCCGAAGCCGGTGACCGAGCAATAGATCAGGCCCGGACAATCGTCCTTCAGGCTGTCGTAATCCAGGCCGTACTTCTTGAGACCGCCGAGCTTGTAATTCTCGACCAGAATGTCGGCCTTTTTGGCGAGTTCACGGACGATCCCCGCGCCTTCCTCGCTCGCCATGTCGATGGTGATCGAGCGTTTGCCCCGGTTGGCGGAGAGGTAATAGGCGGCTTCCGTGGTGTCGTTGCCGTCGGCGTCTTTCAGGAAGGGCGGACCCCAGTGGCGGGTATCATCGCCGCGGCCCGGCCGCTCGACCTTGATCACGTCGGCACCAAGATCGGCCAGGACCTGGGTGCACCAAGGCCCGGCCAGAATGCGCGAAAGGTCGAGCACAAGGATTCCGTCAAGGGCGGCGGACATGCAGCATTCTCCGGGAAACAACAGCGTGAGGGCCGCATCCTATAGCAATGTCGCGCCGGCGTGCATCATCGTCACTGGTGCCGTTTGCCCGGCGGTGTATTCGTGACCAGACCCAACATCTTGGGGCATCTGTCATCGAACAGACAATTTACGGTGTTAACGTCCGGCCCGACTTGTTTATGATACGCCCGCCGCCGGGACCGGCCCGGCCGCCAACGAGACGATAAGGAGATGGAGAGCGCGGATGGCACCGCCCGAAGCATGCCCGGCCTTGGTGCTGAACGCCGACTTTCGGCCGCTCAGCTATTTTCCGCTGTCGCTGTGGTCATGGCAGGACGCGGTGAAGGCGGTGTTCATGGATCGGGTGATGACGCTGAACGAATACGACCGCGTCGTGCGCTCGCCGTCGTTCGAGATGCGGTTGCCCAGCGTCATCGCGCTGAAAGAGTTCATTCCGCTCAACAAGCGCCCGGCCTTCACCCGCTTCAACGTCTTCCTGCGCGACATGTTCGCCTGCCAGTACTGCGGCGACCGCTTCGAGACGCGCGAGCTGACCTTCGACCACGTCATCCCGCGGTCGAAGGGCGGGCGCACGAGCTGGGAAAACGTCGTCACCGCCTGCAGCGGCTGCAACATGCGTAAAGGCAACCGCATGCCCCGCGAGGCCGGCATGTTGCCGCGTCTTAAGCCGCTTGCCCCCAGCACGTACCAGTTGCGTGAAAACGGGCGGGGTTTCCCGCCCAATTTTTTGCACGAGGATTGGCGCGACTATCTCTACTGGGATAGCGAGCTGGAGACGGACTGAGTCGCTTCGCCAAGCGGCATCACCGGCCCACTCCCCACCCGGCCACCCATGGCAGCTTCCTCGGGGTGGCCTCGGCGAAAACGTCTCTCGGCGTTTTGCCCCGGAGGTGGGGGAGTGGGCCGGCGCCGGCAACACTGTGGCAAGGTTCCCTTGCCATTGAACAAAGCCCCAAAATCTGAAAGAGAACGCCCCGCTGCGAGATTTTTGCCAGGCGGGAGTGTTCGATGGATTTTTCACAGGAAGATATCAGCAAGCTGACAGCGGATTTGTCGGCCATCGCGGTTGATTACGGCCTCAGTCTTTTGGGCGCGCTCGCCCTCATCATCGTCGGCTTTATTGTTGCCGGCTGGGCGCGCCGCGCGACGGCCCGCGCGCTCTCCAGGGTCGACAACATCGACCCGACACTGCAGAGATTTCTCTCCAGCGCCGTGCGCTACATCGTCCTGGTGCTGGTTGGTGTCGCCGTGCTCAACCAGTTCGGCATCCAGACGGCGAGCCTGCTCGCTGTGCTGGGCGCGGCGGGCCTGGCCATCGGCCTGGCGTTGCAGGGCACGCTGTCGGACATGGCGGCGGGCATCATGCTGCTCTTCTTCCGGCCGATTAACGTCGGCGATTACGTGGAGGCGGGCGGCGAGTCCGGCACCGTCGAGAGCATCGGTCTATTCCTCACCGAGCTCACCACGCCCGACAACGTCCAGGTCATCCTCGCCAACAGCGATGTCTGGGGCACGACGGTGAAGAACTACAGCCACCACCCGATCCGCCGCGTCGACTGGACGATCGGCATCGGCTATGGCGAGAACATGGACGACGCCATGGCGGCGGTCGAAGAAGTCATCGCCGCGGAGCCGCGCGTGCTCAAGGACCCGGAACCCCAGGTCATCATCACCAATCTGGGCGACAGCGCCGTCGACCTTACGATCCGCTTGTGGACCGAGCAGGACAACGTCTGGCCGATCCGCTGGGACCTGACCAAGGCTTTCAAGGAAAAGCTCGACGCCAGGGGCATCGAGATCCCGTTCCCGCAACGCACCGTGCACATGGTGCAGGAGGCGGCGGAGTAGGGGGCTACGCGCCGAACAGGTGCTTCGATAGAAAGTCCGTCACAACCTTGAATTCGGCGGCGGCGGCGGGGCCGTCGAAGCGGGCGCGCATGAAGCTGTGGATCATGCCTTCGGCGACGCGGTAGGTGGCATCGACGCCAGCGTCCGCCAAGCGTTCGGCATAGAGCTCGCCTTCGTCGCGCGCGGCGTCGACGCCGGCGACGTGGATCAGCGCCGGCGGTAGACTGCCGTAATCGCTTACCATCAACGGGCAGGCGTAAGGGTTGGTGTGGGTCGCGGGGTCCGGCATGTAGAGGGCGCGATACTTGTCGGTCGACGCCTTGTTCTGGATCGGCGCCTCGCCATACGTCGTGAAGCTCGGCAGCGTCCCGTCGGTGCGGAAGCCGGGATAGAGGATCGCTTGCGCCACGATCTGAGGACCGCCCCGGTCGCGCGCGGCGAGCGTCACGGTCGCGGCCAGATTGCCGCCGGCGCTGTCGCCGCAGATGGCGAGGCGCGCGGGTTCGATGCCGAACGCGGCGGCGTTCCCGGCGACGTGGCACAGCGCGGCGTAACAATCGTCGTGGGCGGCCGGGAAGGGATGTTCCGGCGCCAGGCGATAGTGCGTGCTGACCACGACCGCGCCGGTCTCATCGGCCAGCCCCCAGGCCACGGTGTCGTTGGTGTCGAGGTCGCCGGAGATGAACCCGCCGCCGTGAATGTAAAGAATGCCGGGCGATGGATCTGACGCACCGGCGGGTCGATACGTGCGGATCGGGATGGAGGAGGCGTCCGTCTGGATCGTGCCGTCGGTGACCGTCATGCCGTCGGGGCGCGGTCGCATCGCGCTGCGGCAGAACGTGCCCCAGATCTCGCGGCCTTCCTGGATCGTCTGGGCGATTGGCAGGCTCGCGAACTCCTCGAGCATGGGGACCATGTCAGGGTGGATGTCGTAGCGCGCGACGATCGCTTGAACGGCGCTGCTCATCGGGCGGTCACCCGATGGTTCGCCGTGGCCGGCCCACTCTCCCGCCTCCGGGGCAAAACGCCGAGAGGCGTTTTCGCCGAGGCCACCCATGGCAGCATCCTCCGGGTGGCCGGGCGGGGGAGTGGGCTGGTGCACGATCGGCTAAGCAATACCTACACGCGCGTCGAGAGCCAGATGGCGAGGCGGGTGCCGGATTTGATGGCGCCGGTCAGCAATTCGTAGCCTGGCGCCTGTTCAGCGCCGTGGTCGATGGCGGTGTCGTGGTGTTCCCTCTCGTCGGCGCGGAACTGTTCGATGGTCGCCTTCAGGTCCGCCTCGTCGTCGCCGAGCTGCTCGGCCTGTTTGGCGTAGTGTTCGTCGATCACGTCCTCGACGGCGGCGGTGCAGGCCATCGCCGCGCGCTCGCCCATCATGGCGGTCGCCGCGCCCAGCGCGAAACCGGCGGCATGCCAGACCGGCGCCAGGGCGGTCGGGCGCACGCGCCGTTCGACGATCATCTTGTCGAAGGTCTCCAGATGCTCGGCCTCCTGGTCGGCCATATGCTTAATGCTGCCGCCGGCCGCGTTCCTGCCGAGCACGGCGAGCTGCCCGTCATAGATGCGCCGCGCGCCGTACTCACCGGCGTGGTCGACGCGGATCATCGCCTCGACCGTGGCCTTGGGATCGGGATCGCCGGGCAGGCGGTCCTGGCCGGTCAGGCGTTTTGGTTTGGTTGCGCTTGCCATACATCACCCTTGGGACGCGGACGAACGGTCGCGAACAGCGCGACTGCCGCCAGCACCAGCGAGATCAGGAGATTGTAGCCGGCCATGGAAATGCCGAACAGGGACCACGGCACCTCGTCGCAGCGCACCACATCGGTCTCCCAAAGCTGGGCTTTCAAATCCTCGATCGTGTTGGCGCCATCGCTGACACCGCAAAACGCGCTTTCGATCCAGTGCAGCTCGACACCGACGTGATAGGCCGCGATGCCGGCGCTGCCCAGAAGCGCCAGGGTCAGTGCCGCGAGCCAGGGCCGGCCGAGCCGCTTGCCGCCGACGCCCAGCGCCAGGATCAGGCCGATCACCAGCACCACCGCGTGTGCCCAACGCTGCGCGATGCACAGCGGGCAGGGCGCCAATCCTTCGACATGCTGAAAATAGAATGCGCCGCCCAACATGGCCGCGCTGGCCAGCGCCAGCAATAGGCCGATCAGGCGCGGCCGGTCCAGAACCGATGTGACGATACCGCTCATCCAACTCCCATATGGTCGGCCTTGCGGCTCAGTGCCATAACCATTCGATGATGGCAAAACCGGCGATCAACAGCACGAAAGCCGCGAGTGTGACGTAGACCAGGTTCTTTTCGACGAAGGTGCGGGCGGCCTCGCCAAACCACCACAGGATTGCCGCCTGGATATAGAATCTGAGGCCACGCGAGATCAACGACGCCAGGATGAAGACAAAGAAGTCCATATGGACGACGCCGCTGGCAATCGAAACGACCTTGTAGGGGATCGGCGTGAAACCGCCAGCAAACACGATCCAGCCGCCCCATTCGCGGTAGAGCTCGGCGAAGTTCTTATAGGCGTCCGTGTGGCCATAAAACTCCAGGATCGCCTTGCCGACGGAATCATAGAGCAGATAGCCGATGGCAAATCCGATGGCGCCGCCCACGATGGTGCCGGCCGTCGCGATCGTCGAGTACCACCAGCCCTTGCGGGGCTGGGCAAAAATCATCGGCAGCAGGATGCCTTCGACGGGGATCGGAAAAACCGACGCCTCCGCCACGGCCACCACGAACAGCCAGTAGGGTGCGTGCCGGTGTTCGGCCATTCGCATGGTCCAGGCATAAAGGCGATGGAGCATGGAGGGAGGATCCAGAGTTCAGCCGAACGGCCCGCCGGGCAGGCAATGCCGCGTGCGTGATAACCTCAATCCGGCTCGCCGTCACCTGTGCGCTTGTTTCGGCGGGCCCGTCAGACGATGATCCGCCTCCGCTTGACCGTCTGGAGAGTGTTGTGGTGATTGGCGTCTTTCGCCTGTTTTGTCTCGTTTTGGCCGTATCCGGCGCGGGCGTGCCGGCGGCCGCCCAGGACAATGATGCGGTCACGCAGTACTCGACGCTCGATGCGCTCAGTGGCGGTCTCTACGATGGTGACATGACGGTTGACGAGATGGCCGGCTATGGTGATCTGGGGCTCGGCACCTTCGACAGGTTGGATGGTGAGATGATCGTCGTCGACGGCGTCTTCTGGCGCGCCCGCCATGACGGGTCGCTGGATATCGCACCGCCTGAGACCGAAACGCCGTTCGCCGCTGTGACGCCGTTCGAGGTCGACGACGAACTCGCCCTGCCCGACGGGCTCGACATGGCGGGCCTTGCCGCCATTCTTTCCGAACGGATCGGCGCGTCCAACACGCCGATCGCGGTCAGGATCGACGGCACCTTCCGGTCGCTGACCTATCGCGCGCCCGCGCGCCAGGATGAACCCTATCCGCCCTTGGTGGAGGCTCTTACCAGCCAGGCGGTGTGGACCGTCAATCATGTCGAGATGACACTGGTTGGCTTCTGGTATCCGCCGTGGCTTGCTGGCATTAATGCACCGGTCTGGCACCTGCACGCCGTCAGCAAGGACCGAACCTTCGGTGGCCATGTTCTGGACCTGGTGACCGACATGGGCGTGGTGTCGCTCGACCGCTCGCCGACGGTCACGGTCATCATGCCGACATCGCCGGCGTTTGAGGGGCTGGACTTGGCGACGCCCTAGACTCGCGCCGTCTTCAGCTCGCGGGTCAGGTGATCGGCGGCCATGACGGTCGCTGGCGTTTCGTCGCCGCCCGGGCGGTGCAGCGAAATGACGACATCCTGTAGCGCGGGAAAGCCGTTCTTGCCGTCCAGGATTTCGAACTCAGCCGGAATGGTCGAGGCTTCCATCACCGTGACGCCGGATCGGTTTTCGACGGCGTTCCTGATCAGCGCGATGCTGCGGGTCGAATAGGCGATCCGCCACGGCACATCCATGCTGTCGAGGGCGCGCAAGGCGATCTCGCGGCAGACACAACCTTGCGAAAACAGGATCAGCGGTAGCGGTTCGGTCTCGTCGTGGGAAAACCCGGGTGAGGCGACCCAATGCAGGGGCTCGCGGCGGATCACCTGGCCGGCGATGCTGGTGACCGGGTGGGTTGCGAGCACCAGGTCCAGCTTGCCGTCATCCAACAGCTTCAGAAGATCGATACCGTTGTCGCAGATGACCTCCAGACGCACCAACGGATGCGCCTTGGAAAACGATGCCAGCACCGACGGCAGCAGACAGGTGGCGTAGTCGTCGGGCGCGCCCAGGCGCACCAAACCGTCGGCATCGGGCGCGATCAGTCGTGACAGCGCCTCGTCGTTCATGCGGAGCATGCGGTGGGCATAGACCAACAGCGTCTCACCCTCGGCCGTGATTCTCACCGACTTCTTGGTCCGCTCGAACAGGCGCAGCCCGACAATCTCCTCCAGGCGCTTGATCTGCATGCTGACGGCCGACTGGGTGCGGCCCAGAAAGGCGGCGGCTTGCGTGAAACTCTCGTTGCCCGCGACGGCGACCATCGCGCGCAGCAGGTCGATTTCCAGGTCCCTGGCCATAATTTCTAATAACAGAACGTGATGACTGATATCAAACTAATTCGTTTTCGAGATTAGTCGGAGATCCCTATCTTCATGGCACACCCGACATGAGGAACCCGCCATGCTTCACATCCTTGCCGACTCTGTCTTCGAGGCTACGCGTACGGCGACTTTCCGCTATGGCTCTCAGCCTGCGGACTGGCGCTTGGAACCTGCGCCAAAGGCGCAAGTACGACGGTCGCTCCCGACCACGATTAGGGCGTGCTTGGGGCTGGAGCGACGATCAGACGTCACCTGACGGCGGCGGATGGCGTTCGCGCCAGTGCCGGGCAATATCCAGGCGCGGGGCGACCCAGACATCGTCGAAACCGGTGACATGGTCGAGAAAGCGGGCAAGTCCCGCGGCGCGCGCGGGATGACCGATCAGCCGGCAGTGCAGGCCGACCGACATCATGCGCGGCGCCGTGGCGCCTTCTCCATAGAGCATATCGAAGGCGTCCCGGCAGAAATGGAAGAAGTCGTCGCCGGTGGCGAAGCCACCACGAGAAAACTGACCGTCGTTGTTGGTCAGCGAATAGGGCACGACCAGGTGTGGTGTGCCGCCGACCGTCGTCCAATAGGGCCACTCGTCGTTATAGGCATCGGAGTCATAGACAAAGCCGCCTTCCTCGACGAGCAGACGGCGCGTGTTGACGCCGGGACCATAGCGGCAATACCAGCCCAGCGGTCGGGCGCCGACCGTGGTCTCCAGAGACTGGATGGCGCGGCGGATATGGTCGCGTTCCTCGGTCTCGCTTAGACGAAAGTGTTCGATCCAGCGCCAGCCGTGGCAACAGACATCGAACCCGGCCTCGCGGATTGCCGCGGCGGCATCGGGGTTTTGCTCCAGCGCCATGGCGCAGCCGAAGATGGTGGGCTTGAGGCCGCGTTCGGCAAACAGGCGGTAGAGGCGCCAGAAGCCGACCCGGCTGCCGTATTCGAACATGCTGCGCGCGGCCAAGTCCGGCGTGCCCGCCGGCACGACGGGGCTTTCGGCCTCGGTCAGCGTGACCTCGTCATCACTGTCGCCCCGGCTCAATGAATACTCCGAGCCCTCCTCGTAGTTGATGACGAAATTGATCGCGAGCCGCGCGCCGCCCGGCCAATCGGCGTCGGGTGGGTTGCGCCCGTAGCCGACAAAATCGCGTACGTCATGACGACCCATGTGACGCCTCCTCCTTGCCTAACCCAATAGAGCAGATCCTGTTTTGGTGGAATCGCTTCGCGATTCCGTCAAGACGGGTGAATCTGCTCATCTCATAGATAGAGAGCGGATTCACATGGTTGGCTGGGACCGTCAGATGTTCCACCTAACCATCACCCGCTCTAGTGATAGCATAGGAGCTTCTTGCCGGGATCGCCGGCACGCGAGGGGTACGCCAACTCATGACCGACGTCTTGATCTGCGGTGCCGGGCCGACCGGCCTGGCGCTTGCCATCGAACTGGCAAAACGCGGCGTCGATGTTCGTGTCGTCGAACGTGACGCAGTGATGCCTAGCGGTCCGCGCGCCCTGGTGGTCAAGCCATCGACACTTTATGCCGCCGAGCAGATGGGTGTCCTCGACGAGGTTGTGGCCGGAAGCGTGCCGTCTGAGGCCGTGTTGTATTCATTCGAGGGCCGTACCGTGCTTTCGGCGCGCTCGCCGGAGCGGCGCTGGCCGTGGAGCATCAATCTGGGCGAGGACGTGCTGATACCGATCATGACGGCGCGCTTGGAAGGATTGGGCGTCGTTGTCGAACGGGGCCTGACGCTGACCGACGTCGTGCAGGACGAGAAGGGCGTCACAGCGACCCTGCACGATCGGGCCGGTCACGACCAGAAAGCGCAGGCCGCTTGGCTGGTTGGCGCCGACGGCGTTCACAGCACCGTTCGTGACAAGATCGGCGTCTCGTTCGACGGTCACGACATCAGTCTTCACTGGCACGTACTGGACGCCCAGATCGATGGCTGGTCGTACGGCGACACCTACGGCGTCAACTTCCTCGATCCCGTCTTTATGGCGATCTACCGGACAAAGTCGGCATTCCGAATCTATACGATCACCCGCGAACCCTTGGCCGACTCCTGGAGTCACGCCCGCGACTATCTCAGCGAGCGCATTCCCGATGCCGTGCTCGGCCCGGCGATTTCAGATAACGCGTTTCATTGCGCGGCACGTCTGGCGTCGGCCTATCGCAAGGGCCGGGTCCTTCTGGCGGGCGATGCCACCCACTCGATGTCGCCTGCCAGCGCGGCCGGTCTGAACACGGGTCTGCAGGACGCCATTAATCTGGGCTGGAAGTTGGCGGCCGTCGTCAAGGGCGATGCGGCCACCGATCTTCTGGAGACCTACGAAGCCGAACGCCGGCCGGTGGCGGAGGCGACATGCGAGTTCGGTCACAAGAACGATTGCCGCTGGATCATTGAAGATCCGGTCGAACGCTCCCGCGCCATCCGGGAGTTTGCCGTCTCAACCGGCGCCGCCATACGCGACGGCGCGAACGGATACAGCCAGATCATGGGCGCTTACGGACCCAGCGTGATCGCCAGCGGCGAGCGACCCGCCATTGGGCCTGGCCCCGGCGACTTCATCCATGCCGACTTGCGGCTACGTCACATCAACGGCGACGCCGTTTACCTGACGTCCCTATTGACGGCGCCGACCCATACGGTTTTGGTCAGCGCGTGCGAAGGCGGGCCGGAGGCCGATCGTCTGGTGGCTTCGGCGTTGGCTTTCGCTGAAAGAAACGTTGGCGATGTCGACGTTGTTGTCGTCGCCCACGATGCTGAGACGGCCGCGGCCAGGCGTGCGCTCGACGCGGGCGAAGGCGTCTTCTACCTCGACAGCGATCTCGACATGCACAACAGGCTTGGCGTCATCGACCGCGCCGTCTCGTGGATCAGGCCCGATGGCCGGATCGGCTGCCGTGCCGACGGAACCGATAATGCCGAGCCCGTCATTGCGGCGATGACGACCGCATTGCCTGGCTTGGCGTCCTAAGGGCATGCGGTGTTATGGTAATGCCACACTCAACATAAGGACATGAGCCGTGATCGTAGACCAGATCTGGACAGGCAATGCCTATCGCAACTTCAACTATCTGATCGCCTGCCCGGAGACCGGCGAGGCGATGGCCGTCGACCCGTTTGACCATAAGAAGTGCCTGGCGCGCGCCAAGGACAAGGGCTGGACGATCGCCCAGATCCTCAACACCCACGAGCACGAGGATCACATTGGCGGCAACAAGAAGGTGATCGCGGCAACCGGCGCGAAGCTCCTGGCACCCGCCAACGCCGGGGACAAGATCGACGGTATCGACATCGGCCTTGGCGCAGGCGATGTCGTCAAGATCGGCAAGACCGTCGAGCTTGAGGTCTTGGACACGCCCGGTCACACCATGAGCCATGTCAGCCTGTTGTCCCGCACCGACCAGCCGTCGTTGTTCTGCGGCGATACCCTGTTCAACGCCGGCGCCGGCAACTGTCACCACGGTGGACATCCCGAAGAGCTCTACACGACCTTTGCGGGCCAGCTCGCCAAGCTGCCAGACGAGACGTTGGTTTACCCGGGCCACGACTACTTCGCGAGCAACTTGAAGTTCACGCTCGACCGCGAGCCTGACAACGCGCGCGCGGCGGAGATCCTGGAGGATGTCGCCGATCAGGACCCCGACGACGCGCTGGTGTCGACGCTGGCGATGGAGAAGGAGATCAACACCTTCTTCCGCCTGCACAGCCCCAGCGTCATCGCCCGCCTGCGCGAGGCCTTCCCGGATCTGCCGGACCAGCCGGACGCCAAAACGGTCTTTCTGAAGCTGCGCGAACTGCGCAACAGCTGGTAGCAGCCGCCGGCAGGCGGCGCTTGACCCGCGCGGGCGCGCGCGTATGCTCGCCGCCCGGATTTCGGGGCCCCTGTGGCGGAATTGGTAGACGCGGCAGACTCAAAATCTGTTGTCCGCAAGGACGTGGGAGTTCGAGTCTCCCTGGGGGCACCACTTCATATCAATCAGTTAGCTGAGCCTTTCGGGCACATCTGTCCGGGCCTCGTTCTTGCGATGTGTAATTGTTGTGTAACTACGTCAGCAAAAGTTGTCCGTGCGCCGTCCTCCGGTGTTCAACAACGGTTCACGTTTGTTAAGCCAAACCGGCGCTCCGTGGCTAGGCGAGCGCCGAAGCAAGATGTCGCTTCGGCCTATTTCAAGTAATCGGCGATCGCGGCGATCCCGGCCTCGGCGCAGATGTCGTCGAACTCTTTGCCGCTCGCATCTTCGCCGGGCGATCCGGCGATCCCGATGCCGCCGATTACCACCCCGTCGTAGAGGATTGGAATGCCGCCGGAGAGCGTGATCAGCCCGATCTCGTTAAACACCGCACCCAAGGTCGGTTCGTGTTCGTTCTCGGCCTCGATCACCGAGGTCGACTCGCGACGAGAGGCAGCCGTGATCGCCTTGCGACTGCTGGTCTCGACAGTGTGCGGGAACGCTCCTTCGCGCATGAGCTGGACACGTGGCTGCGCGCGCTGATCCACCACGGTGACCGTCGTGGCAAAGCCCATATCGAAGCAAGTCTCGGACGCCACCGTGGCGGCTTTGAGCGCCCAGTCGAGCGGAATGCTCATCTCCATATGCGGTTCGGCCCTGGCGGTTCCCGTCAAAACGAGGCTGGCGAGGGCGATGACACTCAGGAGTTTTGGGCGATTGATCATAGTGTTTCCTTGTCGGGCTTGGGGGTGATTGCCGTGGTTCGCAAGTCGTTGCGAGGACTTCATGAAGTGGTAAGTTTGTCCGTCATGCCACAGTCCTCGCGCTCAAGGAACACGGCAGTGATACACGCACGGTATTGCGGCATCCGCTGTGTGGTCGAAGTGCAAAAGCAGTTGTGACGCGCCGCCATCGTTCTGCACCTCGACCTAGACGAAGCAGAGCGAGCCGCACGTTAGGGTCGTTGATCCACAGACCTCAACTCAAAATCTGTTATCCGCAAGGACGCAGGCGTTCGAGTCTCCCTGGGGGCACCATTCTCCCTGACGCGCGAACGTCAGTGCGGCGGACCGCGAGGTTGGGCGACGCCGTATCACCTCTTCCTTGATGGCGGGTCCTGCGGGCATGACCGGGCGTCGGCTCTGTGCGGGCATTTTTCCGCGCAATCTGATACCGTTCGCATGACAACGTTCCAACGCTGACGGTGTGGGCCTATCGGGAGGACGCGACGTGACTGTGCCACGGGACACCAAACGAGCGATGGCGCTCATGGATCACCTCCATACGCACCTTCCTTCGGATCCGGCGCTCAGGGTCAAGGCGCTGGAGAGCCTGCTGGTCGAAAAGGGCCTTCTGAACAGCGCCACCGTCGATCGCTGGGTTGAGGTTTTTTGCGAGGAAGTCGGTCCAAAGAACGGCGCGCGTGTTGTCGCCAAGGCCTGGACCGACCCGGCGTTCAAGGAGCGGCTGATGACCGATGCGCCCAAGGCGATCGTCGAAGCGGGCTGCCCGAAGCTTGAAGCCAACAACCTTATCGTTGTCGAGAACACGCCTCTACGTCACAACCTCGTCGTTTGCACGTTGTGCTCCTGCTATCCATGGGCCGTGCTGGGGCTTCCACCGATCTGGTACAAGTCATTTGCGTATCGTGCGCGCGTCGTGCGCGATCCACGCGGTGTCCTCATGGAGTTCGGGCTGGAACTGGATGACGACGTCGACGTGCGGGTGTGGGACAGCACGGCCGAAATCCGATACTTGGTGCTTCCCGAACGGCCTGCCGGCACCGAGGATCTCCAGGAAGATGAGCTCGCCGCCCTTGTTTCCCGAGACGCTATGGTCGGCACCGCAAAGGTTGTCGCCCCCGCAAAAAGGAGCTGAGCCATGGACGGCATTCATGACATGGGCGGGATGCACGGCCTTGGCCCGCTTGAGCCGACACGCGAAGAACCACTTTCGAAGTCGGATTGGGGTCTGCGCACGTTTTGCATCGAGTCGTCTTACACGCAGCCGGGTGGTTTTAACGTCAACTGGCTGCGCCACATGATGGAGTGCATGACTGCCACCGCCTATCTGACGACCACATACTATGATCGTTGGTACTGGCGGGACGCCGCTGTTCTGGCCAATGGGGACTGGGTCAGCGTCGAGGAGCTGACGACGGGCAAGGCGACCAGCCTACCGGAAGACGTCGGTGATCCGGTGCCGCCCGAGGCAGTTTCAATGATCTTGGAACAGGGTCTCGAAAGTCGGCGTCCCGATGAGGGAGATCCCCGATACGGCACGGGCGACCGGGTGCGTGCGACGTTCCACAGTCCGCTTGGAGCGACCCGCTTGCCGCGTTATGTGCGCGGTCACGTGGGTACCGTCGAGCGGTATCACGGCTGGCACGTTCTGCCCGACGCGAACGCCCATGGCGACGCCCGTGCGGAGCCGCTCTACTGCATCGCTTTCGCTGCCCAGGATCTTTGGGACGATGCGGGGCTGGGGCAAGGAACGGTCTTCGCCGACTTGTGGGAAAGCTATCTTGAACCAGCCTGAGACGACACGCCCTGCCGATGCGGATTTCAAGGAACCCTGGCAGGCCGAGGCGTTCGCTCTGTCCATTGCTCTTCAGGAAGCCGGCCTCATTACGCCCGCGGAGTGGTCAGCCATCTTGGGAGAGGAAATCGAGAAGGCACGAGCGTCTGGCGACAAAGCCGACGGCACAACCTATTACAAGCACGTCATTGCCGCTCTTGAGCGACTGGTCACTGAAAGAGGCCTGCTCACCAGGTCGGTGCTGAACCAGCGGCGCGGCGATTGGGAACGGGCCTACCGCCGCACCCCGCATGGCCAACCCGTCGTCCTTGCGACAGGCACACCACCCGACCAGGCTGACTGACCGACGCGGTCGACAGCGAGCGCCTGAACTCAACCGTGATCCGCGAAGAGACCGACCGGCTTTTTGTCAGTTATCAAGCTGCCAGTGTTCGCAATGCTTGAAGTACATGTCGACGCTGCTGATCTCCGTGCTCCGATAGGCCACATAGCCATCAGGACGTACCAGATAAATGCAGGGTGTGCTTGCGGCGTATTGGCGATGCATGGTCCCTTGCCCGTCCACGAGCACCGCAAGCTCTCCAAATGTGTCGCCCACAGTTTCCTTCGTCACGATGTAGGGCATCAGCACGGAGCTAAAGCGCCGTGATGACTCAACGGCCTCCTTGATGTCCGCGACTGGTGCATCGCTCTTATCACCGCAGAAAAAGAATAATCTGTACTGATCGTCTGCGGGCAGCTTGAACAAGGTCGTCGGCTTGCCGGCAAAGACCAGATCGCTAGCATCAGGCGCTCTGGTTCCGGGCGTTGGTCCGCCTGTGAAGGCATCATCCAAAGAGAGCGTAAGTGGGCTTGCGCTGTAATCCAGATCGACTTCCTGCAAATGACGGGCGGCATCCAATCGATCGGGCTCCGGCATGAACAAGTTCGAAATGAACGTATCCCGTTCCGCCTCTGATAGGCCCCCATAGGTCTCCATGGTGTCTGTGATCTGCCGGGTCATGTCGATAACTTCGTTGGCCACGATGCGTCTCTCGGCTTCGTAACTGTCCAGAAGTTCTGCAGAGGCTTTGCGCTGAGCGACGAGAGCAAGTTTCCAAGCCAGGTTGTGAGCGTCCTGGATCCCCGTGTTCATCCCGAGGCCCGCCAGCAGACTGTGAACGTGAGCGGCGTCGCCCGCCAAGAACACTCTTTCCCGACGGTAGTGCGGCACCAGCCGGTAGCTAATCCGGAAATAGGCAAGCCAATGGGGATCGGACAAATGCAGGGACGGCCTGGCTCTTTCCGCGACGATTGCCTGCAGTTCTTCGAGCGGAGGCGCGCCCTTTGTGCTTGCGCCGGTGTCGAGCGTGCCAACGATGAAATGCCTGTTGCCCGGTAGACGCGTGAACAGATAGAGCTCGCCGCTGCCGTGGAAAAAAACGTGACCCCGGTCAGGTGCAAGATCGTCATCTCCAGCGATCAAGGCATCTCCGAGGATGTAAGGGATGTCGTCGGCCTCGCCATCAAATGGTGCACCGATGAGGTGGCGCACCGCGCTATGTGCGCCGTCACAGGCGATCACCCACTGGTAGCGACCCGTCTCTTCCTGCTTGTCATCGTGCTGCAAGGTGACGGTCACGCCGTCGTCATCCTGTGACAAAGCGGTCAACGAAACGTTACGCTCAACGTCGACGCCCTGGTTGTTCAGATGGGATTCCAGTGTGGCTTCGACGTACGCCTGCGACTGTGACAGACCATAGGGAAATGGCGAGTCGATCTGCGCATGGGGGCTTTCACCGACAAGCTCTCCGTCGCGATAGAAGATGAACCCCTTCTCGGGGACCGAGCCGGTGGTGATCTGTTCGTCGATTCCAAGTCCTTGAAAGATCTCCAGCGTGCGAGAGTGCAGCAGGTTGGCGCGGACATGGGGGTCGATGCCGGGCGACTTGTCGATGCAGCGCGTCGGTATGCCGCGCCGGGCCAGCTCTGCTGCCATCATCAAACCGGTGGTTCTTCCGCCAACGACCAATACCGTGTCCATGGGATGTTTGTTGCGCTCCATACTAGGTCCCCCGGGAGTTCGCATCGCAGCATCGGAGTTCGAGAAGATCAATCAACAGAAAAATGGATCAGCAAACGAGCACAAAAAGGCGTTGGGCGGTTTGCCAGGCAGGCTTTGTCCGCAATGTGGCCACTAACGATGATTGTTCCAGGAGTTTTCGTCATCTCCAGTGGCTGGTGGGGTGCCGGGATTGCGGTTATGGGTTTCGAAGCGCCGGTGACATGGCCCGGCCAGGCAGCTTCGTCGAACTTCCCGGCCTCTAGGCCCCCAAGCCGTCCAACCGGGACGCGAGGCGCGCACTGTTGTAGCGGCCTTTCGAGAATGCAGTGACACTGACACGATGAGGCGACGACATCTGCAGTTCATTCTGGCGGGACCGGTCGCCGATCAGATTGAAGTCTTGCGGCAACGCTGGGACCCCGTGATGGCTGCAAGATCGCCCGCGCACATTTCCCTAGCGTACCCGGAGGAGTATGACGACGAGACTCTGCTCATGTCGCGCGCTGCGCGTGCTGCAAACCATACATCGCGATTCACCGTCACACTTGGAAAAGTGTCTGGAGAACAAGAGGGTCGAGGCGGAGTCTGGTTTTCTGTAACGGATCTAGCCAGAACGTGGAGCACGCTGCGGGCAGCGATACTCTCAACGCCATTCCGTATGCTTCCAATCGAGCCGCACGTCACGGTGGTTCATCCACGGACCTCGCGTCGAGGCCCGGAAGCGCTGGCGGACCTCTCAGCCGTCAGAGTCTCGGGCAAAGTCGATCTCAGCGAGATCGCCTACACGGAGACCGACGCGTCTGGCATGCGCGTTCTCGATCGATTCCAGTTGCTTGGCCCATCGACGACGTAGAGCGGCGATACTGTTCGGCATAAGAACAGCGAGAACACTCGTTTGTCTTCCAGTAACGACTGCGCCAAGTATTCCGGCGTGTGGGATGTGCCGATTGGTCGCCTCGATGAGCTTGAGTCTCGCGATAAGGGGCTCGCAAAGGGACTCTTAGAAGCGCTCGGAGTAAAGGCCTAGATCCCAGGCGAGGGCCATGGGAAACCCAACGGATCGATTGTTTCGGGTTCAGCGTGGTCGTCATCGATCACTGGGCCGAAATGATCCAGAACCCTGGTGGTCACGAGCACGACGACATGCGTCGGGTTACACTCGAAGGGCTAGCTCACCTTGATCTTGTCCATCCTTCTTTGGCTGACCTGCATACGCGCGCCATGAATGCATAGAGCCCGTTTCGGTCATCGCAAAGTCGCGGTTCAAGCCAGAATGCGGTTGACTTAGACTGCGGCTGCTGATGCACATCATGCGGGACCGTGCCGCGAGCAAACCACGAGTACATCGCGGGCTTGCGGCAATCGTGGCCGCCGATGTGGTTGGCTATGCGGCCCTCATGGGCGCTGACGAGGTGGGTACGCTTCGGTGCCTATCCAGCCTGCGCGAGACACACCAATGCCTGCCCACAGAGGACACGATGGCTGAGATACATCCGGAGATGCAGGTGCTGATCGACGCGAGTGCCGCGGCTGGTCCCGACGGCGACACGGTCGAGGCCAAGCGCGCTTCGTGGCGGGCCTATACCGACGCGTTGAACCGGCCGGCGCCGGCATCGATGGCGATCGAGGACCGCACCGTCGCGGCGGAGCCGCCGGTCGCGGTGCGCGTCTACCGGCCCGAGGGGCCGGCCGGGCCGCGCCCCTGCATCATCTACATGCACGGCGGCGGCTTCATGCTGGGCGACCTCGACAGCTCCGATTCGATCGCCTGGGGTTTCGCGGAAGGTGCCGGCGCCGTGGTCGTCAGCGTCGACTACCGGCTGACGCCGGAAAACCCCTATCCCGCCGCGGTCGACGATTGCCGCGCGGTCCTGCTCGCCGTGGCCCAAGAGCCCGCGGCGTGGGGCATCGACCCCGCGCGCATCGCTCTGGCCGGCGACAGCGCGGGCGGCAACTTCACCGCCTCGCTGGCGCTTTGGGCGCGCGATCGCGGTGGGCCCGCGCTCGCCTGCCAGGTCATGGTCTATCCCAGCACCGGGCTCGACCAGGACTATCCGAGCTATGTCGAGCATGCCGACAGCCCCGGTCTGACGACGGCGGGCACGAAAAAGTATCGCGACCTCTACCTGCCGCACGACCGCGAGACGTCGGACCCCTACGCCCGCCCGGTCATGGCCGAGAGCCACGCCGGCCTTCCGCCGGCCTGGGTGCACGCGGCCGGGATCGATCCGATCCGGGATGACGCGCGTGTGTATGCCTCGAAGCTGGCCGCCGCCGGCAGCCAGGTCTGTTACCGCGAGGCGCGCGGCATGATCCATGGCTTTATGCGCGCCCGCTTCACCGGCGCGGATGCGGCCCACGAATATGGCCTGATCTGCCGCTTCCTGAAGTCGCAACTGGCAGAGAGTTAGACCGGCTGCCGTGCCGGCAAGCTGCGCGGCAGCTTCAACACGACCCTCGCACATGTCGCGCGGCTCCGGTCGGGGCGCATAGATGACCGTCCATATTCTGGTAGGTACACTCGCCCGAGACGGAGACGCGCTTCGAGCTTTCGGAGGAAATGTTGCGGACAGGAGCGACGGCATGCTGAGCTATATCAGGATTGGTTCGAACGATATCGCGCTCTCGGGACGTTTCTATGCGGCGGTCCTGACCCCGCTCGGTTACACAAAGAAGGACGTACCGAACGGCATCGAATTCACCTTTCCCGACGTGCCCGAGGGGTCCTTTGGCCCCGCCGCGGTCTACGTGGCGAAGCCTTACGATGGGAAAGAGGCGAGCGTTGGCAACGGCTCCATGACGGCTTTTCAGGCCGAAACGCAGGAGATGGTCCGTAGCGTACACACTGCTGGTCTTCGGGCAGGCGGCTCCGACGAGGGCGCTCCCGGCTTCCGAGCCGACTACAGCGATCACTTCTATGTCGGCTATCTGCGCGATCCCCTGGGCAACAAGGTCGCGATCTTCTGCGCGAACCCGGCGGAGGGTAGTCGGGACCGCTGAACTTGTCCGCGTCAATCCGGCCATGACGCTCAAGTCCGCCCATCGCCTCGCGCGTTGCCGTGAACGCAGTCGCCAGGACGCAGCGCCTAACCAGTTCCCTTCGTGCGACACGCGCCCGCGCGGCACGCGGTGCACGTCAACTTGCTGCTGATCGCCGTGGCACCAGGTCAAAGGCCAACGAGATGCGCGCTTGCGATCCGGCAAACGGTTCAGTGCGGTGGTGCATATAGGACGGGAACAGCACGGCATGCCCTTCCTTGGGCGCAACACCATAGGTCGGGTGCTGTGCCTTGGGAAAGAACCCCGAGCTCGGCTCGCCGAATGTCAGGTGTCCCGCGCGGTCGCCTGACGCAGCCTGGTCGATGCCCGGAAGCTGTGCGTAATAGACGCCGCTGAGCCAGCCGCTTGGGTGGATGTGTGGCTGTTGGTGACCGCCGGTCTCCAACACCGTCGCCCATCCGTGAAGCCTCACCCGTGCCGGGCGCTGCGCCAGAAAGGGGTGGCTCAAGTCATGGGGCAGCCGCGTCGTGTAGTCGTTCGCGGCGGCGGCGAGCGCCGTCTGCAGTGACGCCAGCGGGCCCGCCTTGGCCGGAAACAGAGCGCCGCTTTGGAATCCGCCCAATGTGGTTCGATCGGCTTTGTTCCTTTCAAGGTCGTCGCGACCCAGAACGGCGGTGCTGAGTGCCTTGTTGAACGCCGCCATGTCCTCATAGCCGTCAGGCACCGGGATGGCGATGGCGTGCACCAGGCGCTGGAAATCCATAAGCCGGTGCGCCTCTTCCTGCTTGCCCAGCTCGACGGCCGTCACCGCCGCCAAGGCAAGTGCGAAACTGTCACCGGGATTGCGCGCCAGTTGTGCCTTGGCCAGATCGGTGGCGTCTTCTACCGCGCCACGGCGCATGAGCACCTGCGCCAGGTCGGCGGTGACACGGCGGTGACCGGGCAGCCCTTGCCACGCGCGACGCAATAGGGGTTCGGCGGCGTCAAAGTCGCCGGATCGCGCAAACGCGCAGCCCTGCTCATAGATCCTGTTCAGGTCTTCAGCCCCCGGATTTGCTGGTTGTCGCACCTGGCCCGCGCCCTTCATCGTCGTGTCGCCTTCTGGTGGCGATTAGAGTCTACTCGAAGGTCCAAGAAAAGAGCGTCGAGGCGAGAGCATGCTGGGACAACCGCAGCATGGCTCGTCTGCTACGCCATACGTGCACGGGCAGTCCGTGGATTCAACCTGATGGCTGGACTACGCTGAATCCCGAATCAAGAGGGAGGAAAGGGCTGTGGCGAAATCCATGGACATTAAGGAATTCCGTTCGCGTATCGACAATTGCGACCTGACGCGGCGACAGGCGACGGGTGCGCTTGCCGCCGCAGGCGTCGGCATGATGACGATGACATTCGGGCCGGGCGGTGCTCGCGCCCAGGACTCGTTGCCGATCGACGATTCGCTATATGTGTTTGACTGGGGCGGCTACGAGTATCCCGAATTCTATGTGCCATATGCTGAAAAGTATGGCGCGACACCCGCCTACTCGCTGTTCGGCGAGGAGGAGGAGGCACTTCAGAAACTGCGTTCCGGTTTTCGTGCCGATGTGGCGCACCCGTGCACCTACAGCACCCGGCGCTGGCGCGATGCCGGTGTCATCCGGCCGATCGACACCAGCCGTCTTTCGAACTACGCCGACGTGTTTCCCAGCCTGACCGATCTTCCGGGTAGCATTGGCGAGGACGGCAATACCTATTTCATCCCCGCCGACTGGGGCAATTCCTCCGTCCTGTTCCGGCCTGACTTGGCGCCGGAATATGTCGACACCGCGGATCAGAAAAACGAGTCCTGGGCGATCCTGTTCGACGAAAAGTATGCCGGGCGTCTCGGCATCTTCGATTCCGTCGACGGTGTGATGGCCGTGGTCGGTTCGGTCATCGGCGCAGAGAACGTGTTCGACATGACCGATGAGGAGCTGGCCGAGGCCGAGGTGCTGCTGAGGAAGCAGCGCGAGATTCTGCGCTTCTACTGGACCGATCAGAGCAGTGTTGAGCAGGCCCTGGCATCCGGTGAGCTCGTCGCGTCCTATGCCTGGAACAGCGCGGTCGTCGAGCTTAAGAACCAGGGCGTCGACGTCGTCTACATGAACCCCAAGGAAGGCATCTGGACCTGGGTCTGCGGGCTGACCTTGCTGGTCGATGGTCCCGGTGACGAAGACAGAGCCTATGAGTTCATCGATGCCTGGATGTCACCGGCATCGGGCAAGAACCTGATCGAGATGTATGGCTATGGCCATTCCAATGAGAAGTCGTTCGAACTGGTCGATCCGGCGACGCTCGCTGATCTCGGCATCAGCGACCCCGCCACCATGATGGCCAGCAGCCGTTTCTTCGGTGAGATCGAGCCGGATGTGCGCGAGAAGTACATCAACATGTTCGACGAGATCAAAGCCGGCTTCTAGGCAACTGTTGTTCTCTTGCGGCAAGGAGGCCGGCGTTGCGACGCCGGCCTCTTTCTTTTGCGGATGATGCTGTTGGTGGGACCGCAGACCAGTCCTCGCGCCACGCATGGCGCCCGCTGATCAAAGAATCTCTCTTTCTCTGTCACATCCATGGCGCCTGTCTCGTCTTAGATCGGATCATGGCTGGATGAAACCGTCAGACGGTTCCACCCAGCCATGTGAATCCGCTCTCTATCTATGAGTAGAGCAGATCCACCAAGACAGGATCTGCTCTAGGGGCGAGAGGAGATTGTCATGATGCTCAAACGGCTCATCCTGGGGGCGAACGGCCTGTTCGCTCTTGCGAATGGCGCCTTCATGCTGGCTGCAAGCGAGTCCTGGTTCACCGAGATTGCCGCCTATACGGGACCCTATAACGTCCATTTGGTTCAGGACGTTGGCGCGGCCTTCATCGTATCTGGCCTTTCGTTGCTTGCCTGTCTGTGGCGGCCTTCGCTGTGGCCCGCGGCGATGACAGGTGCCGGGTTCCTGTGCGTCCACGGCCTTATTCATCTGGTGGACATCCTCACCGGGCATGTCCACCACCCATCGAGCGATGTTCTTGTTCTCACCATACCCGCCTTGCTGGCGCTTTGGGCGGCTTGGCCGCGAAACCCAAAAGTCGAGGGAAACAGCTATGTTTAGGTTTGTTGCAAGAAAGATGATCCTGAAATTTGGTCATCGCTATGGCTATGATGTCGGCTACATGCTGCACATGCTGGAGACGACGCCGGATGTGATGGGCTCGTTTAACGCGCTGTCGAAACTCGCCGGCTACAGAAAGGCGGTGCCGGTGAACGCGCATATGGCAGCCGGTCTACGAGGCGTCCTGTACGAAGACTGCGGTCCTTGCGTCCAGTTGACGGTCGATATGGCGCGCGAAGCCGGTGTGGCTTCGGATCAAATCGAAGCGGTGCTGACCGGAGACCTAGCCATCATGTCGTCCGATACGGCATTGGGCTATCGCTTCGCTTCGGCGATCCTGGCCCGATCGAGTGATGACGAAGCAGCGCGAGAGGCCGTGCGGGGCGCGTACGGCGATGCCGGCGTCATCGCATTGACCCTCGCGGCCCAGGTCTCACGCGTGTTTCCCATGGTCAAGACCGGGCTTGGTTACGGCAAGACTTGCAGCCGCGTCCACGTTGGCGAACGGCAAGTCAGCCCCATGAAAGAGGCGGCATGAGCACCGATCAGGTCACCCTGCAGGCTGCCTTTGAAGCTCATGGTGGGCGGCTGCTGGGGCTTGCTTACCGCATGCTCGGCAGCCGCGCCGACGCCGAAGACGTCGTGCAGGAAACGTGGATACGCGCTTCTTCCGCGACGGCGGACGTGAAAGACCCCGAAGCCTATCTGATGACGGTAGCGACGCGGTTGTGCCTCGACCAGCTGAAGTCGGCGAGAGCGCGGCGCGAAAGCTATGTGGGGCCATGGCTGCCGGAACCCATTCTGTCGACGGAGGAGTTTTCGCCCGCGGCCGCGACGGAGCTGGCGGATGACCTGTCGTTTGCTCTTCTTCTAACCCTTGAGACGCTGACACCGCCCGAACGCGCGGCGTTCTTGTTGCACGACGTCTTCGATCTGCCGTTCGCCGATATCGCCAAGACGCTTGGCAAGAGCGATGCGGCATGCCGGCAGCTTGCCGCCAGGGCGCGCAAGGCAGTCAGAGGCCGGCGTCCTTCGCAAGCCGCGCCTCCTGAAGCGCATCGAAATCTCACGTCGCGTTTTTTCGCGACGCTTGAGAACGGCGACATCGACGGTCTGAAGGACCTGCTGCAGGAAGAGGTCATGCTGTACACGGACGGTGGCGGTGTGAAGACGGCTGCGCTTAACCCTATCCACGGCGCCGACAAGGTCGCGCGGTTCTTCCTTGGCATCGCGCGCAAGGCCAGGGAGCAAGGCGCATCAGTTCGGATTTCCGACGCTGTCATCAATGGCCGGCCCGGTATGCTCGTGTTCGTTGATGACGAACTGGACCAGACGTTCAGCATCAGTGTTGATGAGGGCCGGATATCGACAATCTACATGGTCCGCAATCCCGAGAAGCTGACCAGTCTCGGCCCGCAATAGGAAGCGGTCGACAGGACGGCAACGGGCCCGGCGGCGCGAAGCCGTCAGTCGTTCAAGCGGTATTCGGTAAAGGCGATCTCGCCCGCGTAAGGTGCAGGCGCCACCCACATGATGCCGGCGGTCGTATCCATGATGACCGTGGCGACGGTGGACGACGGCTGTTTGACATTCGCCTCCTCGTCCGCGCCGGGCGACGCAAGTACGGCGGACGGCGCGCCATAAGTGTCGGCGAAGGCGTCTTCCAGATCGCCGCGCGCGACATTGCCGGCACCTTGGCGCAGGCGACGTTCGACGCGACTGTCGCGATAGATTGAACTCGGCGAGATGGCGAGGCCGGTATCGACGACACGCGCGCGCGCGGCGTCGGTGCGGAAATGATTGGCGTGCACCAATAGACCGCCATCAGGCTTTTCCCAGAAGACCTCCTGTGGCGTTGTTTCCAGGTCGACGGCTTCGCCCGCGGCATCGGAAATCATGAGATTGTTGGCGAACGATCGCGGCGTGGACAGGACATGCTTCAGCGCCTCGGCGAAGGTCCTGGACTCGATGATCTTTCGCCGCATCAGGGGCAGGGGAACGGCGCCGTCGGCCGGCGGCTGCGGGCAGGCCAGGAAGTTGCCGGTGACCGCGATGCCGTGACTGTTGAACCCGGCGCGCGCGACAATACCGGCTTCCACAAAAACAAGAAGGCGTGTGCCGTCCTCCAACTCGTGGCGGATGACGACGGCGGAATCCTTGCACTCGTCGATCCAATCCCAGTTTTGGCCATGCAGCATGTGACCGTCGGCGGTGATGTCGGGTAGGGCGATGGCGCCAGTGCAGCCGTCGGGCGTCGGATCGGTGCGCAGGCTCTTGTCATAGAGCAGCTCGGTGCGCGCGTTCAGCGCGACGATGTCCTCGACCGGATGCTCGGCACCCTCGGCGATGCCCCTGATCTCCTCGACATAGCGCGGCTCATACGATTCCAGGCGCGGCAGGTATCGGCCCGCGATTGCCTGTACTTCCGGCCACGTCAGATTGCCGCGCGCCAGTGCGCGTTCATAGATGCCAACGCTGACGGCAATGCGATCGCCGGCCTGCCGGCCAATCTGTCGCCCGCGCTCAAGCGGTGTTCCGCCCGCTTCGATCAAGGGAAAGGATGCGGTCATTAAGTGATCACTGCACGCAGTTACCGAAGACCCTTCGACATATCATGTTCCCTACTGACGCGACACGGTCAACGCCACAGGACAATCGTTGATACTCAGAAGCCAGCCATCACGTTGTCGAACAGCTCGACCATCTTTGCTTCGGTGTCGGGGTCGCCGGCGGCCAGGAAAATGCCGCGTTCGAAGACCGCGATCGGATCGTTCAGGCCGAGTTCGTCAAGGGTCGTGGGATCAGCGATCTTGAAGGACTCGCTGTTGGCGTGACCATAGCCATAGTTCTCGATCAGCCATTTGCCGGTTTCCGGCGCCAGCATCGCATCGATAAAGTCGTACTGCATCTGCTCGTCGGCTTGGCCGCTGACAACACGCACCATGCCGCACATCCAGGTCCACCGTCCTTCCTTGGGATTGGCGTAGGCGATCGGCAATCCCTGCTTCTTCAGTTCGACCACGGCGGAGTTCCAGGCGTACATCATGACCGCTTCGCCGGTGGCGACCGCCTGTTCGCCTGAAGTCTGGTCGTCCCAATAGAAAGGAACCAGACCGCGCTGCACCCGCAGCAGATCGGCAATCGGACCGCCGAGTTGTTCGTCAGTCGGCGTGAACATGTCAAAACCCAAACACAGGGCTGCGGCGCGCACGTTGGCGATGCTGTTTCGCGCGGCAATCTTTCCCTCGTATCGCTCGTCGAACAACATGCACCAGCTCTCCTCCTCGACCTCGACGAGATCGGTGCGATAGAGGATCGAGCTGTTGCCCCAGTCGAACGGCACCATGTAGTAGTCGCCGTCAAAGGACACATCCCCGGCATCGCGCATCTGCGGAAAGATGCTATCCCAATTGGCGACGCGGGACGTGTCGACCGGCGCCAGCACATTGGCGTCGTACCAGATGCGCATGTCTTCCAGACAGGGGTGGGCGACATCGGGCTCGTATCCCGCGCGGATCTTCGCCAGCGCCTCTTCGGTGCCGCCGAACGGTGCGGTATCGGGTTCGCCGTACTTCGCGATGAAGGGTTGGTACAACTCCGGGATGTCGTAACCGCCCCAGGTGTAATAGGTGACCATGTCGGAGGCGGCACGAGCGCGGGTCGTCGGCATTGCGGCAAACGCTAGGCCCGCCGTCGCGGCGAATCCCATGACATCTCTTCGGTCGACACGACCGTGGACGAGGTCGCGAAACAGGCGATCAACATTGGGCTGTTTCATCAGGTTCATCGGAATCCCCTTTGGCGGCAGTAGCGCTGGTCACGCGTATTTGCGTAAAAAGTGGGGGAATTCTACACCGCGGTCAGCTCAAGCCAAGTTTTTTGCGCAAAAAAGCTCAGAAACCCTGAACGTGCTCGATAATTTGTCGCTCCAGGAGCATGACGTCACGTGCCTCGACCGCGTCGACCAGAAGGTGATGTTGGGCCGCCGAGATCTTCAGGCCTTCCAGGGACCGCCAGCGTCCGGATGTCGCGATGTCGTAGCGATTGCGCAGATCCGAGATTGTCTTGGCCAGGACCTCGTTGCCGCAAATCTCGTAGAACCGTGAATGAAAGTTCTCGTTGGCTTCGATCTGATCGTTGCGTCCGACGTGATCTATGGACTGTTCAAAGGCCTGGGCAAGCCGGCGCAAGTCGGCGATGTCGTCGTCTGTGACCCGGGCGATGACAAAGCGGGCCGCGGTCGTCTCAAGCAGGACGCGAACGTAGTCGAAATCTGAACGCTCTTTGTCGTCGTTCACGCGCACGCGAAAGCCCGCATTTTGTACGTGTTCGACAAGACGCCGGTTTGCCAGGACCGAAAGTGCCTTGCGTGCCTCGAACTGCGTGGCGTCATAACGGCGCTGCAAATCGACAAGCTTCAGGCGATCACCGGTCTGGTAGGCACCATAGGTGATGTCGTTAACGAGGCTTTCGACCAGGCGCTCCACCCTGGCGGCCGATTCCTTTGACTTCGCCATGGTTTCCTTGGCGGTCGTTCGACGGACCATGAAGCTAGCGTGCGGGGTGGCGTCTCGCCAAGCCCGACGACAACATCCCGCGGCGCGTTGCCCGGCGTTGACCCGCCCCTTCTGGCGGCCGAAACCCGGTCGGCGGATGTCTGTCGGTCACATCACAAGTCTACACGTCACCGCCAGGAGACCGGCAGGGGCGGGGGTGGCGCTGGCGGCCTGTGTTCACGGCCCTTAGGATGTGGGCGCGGGACAACCCGGAGGACCAGAATGGATAAGCAGGTAGTCTTGATACACGGCGCCTTCGCCGGGCCCTGGAGCATGGAGAAGTTCGCCGGCTACTTCGAGAACCGCGGGTGGACAAGCCATACCCCGGCGCTGCGCTTTCACGACGGCGACCCTCACGCTGAACCGGACCCCGCGTTTGCCGATACCAGCATCCTTGATTACACCGACGACATCGCCGCCTTTGTCGAGACGCTTGATTCACCACCAATCATCGGCGGCCATGCCGTCGGCGCTCTCATCGCCCAGAAACTCGCGGCGCGCGGCTTGGCGAAAGGGCTGGTTCTGCTGAACTCGAACGCGCCGTGGGGCGTGTTGCCGTCGACCGATGATCAGCGCGCCGTGGCGCGGGGCCTGATGGCGGGCGGCGCGTTCTGGGAAGCGCCCATGCGCATCGACTTCGATCTGATCGCGCCGTTTGCGCTCAACAAACTCGACGAGGAGACGCAACACGCCGTGTTCGACAGACTGGGGCCGGAGTCCGGGCGAGTCATGTTCGAGATGTTCTTTTGGATGTTCGACGATCACCGCGCGACCGAGGTCGACATCGACAAGGTCACCTGTCCGGTGCTTGTGGTCTCCGGTGCCGAGGACCGCGCGGTGCCGACCATCGTCGGTAAGCAGATCGCCGAGCTCTATGGCGAGCGCGCGACATACTATGAGGCGCCAAACCAGGCCCACTTCATCTTTTTGGAGCCTGGGTGGGACACGGTTGCTGCGCGATGCGCCGACTGGATGGACCGCATCTAGCACCTGGCCGCTTACGACCCGCGATCATAGCGGTTTCGGCCGCTCGACCGGGTTCACGCCTGCGTCTGCATTATTAACCCGTGTCAACACGCATCACGACACGCGGCAGCCAGTTGCGTGGTCGGTCTTTGAGCGGTTTACGGATCACCTTGAAACCCGCGCGTCGAAACAAGGGCTCGGTACCAAAATAGACGTTGTCGTCACCAACGCGCGCGGTACCGGCCCGTGGATAGGCCTCGACCGCCGGTGCGTCCTCCTTGGCGGCATAGTCGACGGCGGCACGGATCAGCGCGACCGCCACGCCACGACCGCGCGCCGACTTAGCGACGGTGACGCAGGGAATGATCCAGACATCGACGTCGTCCGCGCGCGGTGTGGCGCGCGAGGCGTCGACACGACCGAACTCGCTGCGTGGTCCCAAAGCGACCCATCCGACGGGTTCGCTGTCGATAAAGGCGAGCAAGCCAGGCGGACGCCGTCGCCTGGCAAGTTTCTCCATGGCGTCGCGCCGGCGTTGCTTTAGGGGTCCGTCGCCCGGTAGATCCCGCGTCTGCGCTTCGGTCAGGCGGGGGAACATGCACCAGCAACTGGCGCCCCAACTGCCGCGCAACACATCTCCCATGTTGCCCATGAGGGCAGGCGTGAGGGGCCGGATTGTCAGCATCGGCTGTACCTCATTCGCTCAAGCCATATCGCTGTTCGCGCTCAAGATGTCATAGAACCCGTCGGACAGCCGAAAAATGCTCTCCTGATCTTCCGGCAGGGCGAGTGTCTGGTCCGGAGTCAGATCCGCCATAAGGCCGACGAGGGCGCGGTTCAGCGCTCCGTGACCCACCACGATGATATCCCTTGTCTTGTCCTGCTCCGACAGCCAGGCCCCGACCCGTCGCTGCAGATCGACGTTGGACTCACCACGTGGGGGTGCGATTGACCAACGGTCTGCTTGCCGCCGTGCCCAATTCTCAGGATCCGTCTCGCGGATCTCAGCGGCCGTCAGTCCTTCCCATCGTCCGTAGCAGACTTCCGCGAGACGATCGTCATGCGTGATCGCGCCGGCGGCGGTGCCGCGTGTCTCGGCAATGATGACGGCGGTCTGCCAGGCCCGCCCCAAGGGGCTCGAGATGATCGGTAAGGGTGTCTCGCCCAGCAGGTCGTTCAGCAGGCACCCAACGGCCCTGGCTTGGTTAATGCCTCGCATTGTCAACGGCGAGTCGCGCCGGCCCTGGCGCCGGTCGACCCGGTTCCACACGGTTTGCCCGTGACGTGCCAGATAGATCACAATTGGCGTTCCCTTGGTGTGCCGCAGGCCCTAGAATTCCGCCGTTTCGAGCGACATGCAAACGGCGCCATAACCACAACGTGAGTTGCCGGTTACGGACCTGCTACTCACTATCAAGCCCATGCGAAAGCTTTTTCTGGCCGCCACGTCGGCCCTCGTTCTGATGACCGGCGCACCGACGGTGGCCAAGGCAGACAGCTCACCTGTCGTCGTCGAACTGTTCACGTCGGAAGGCTGCAGTTCATGTCCGCCGGCTGACCTTTTGTTGGGCGAACTGCGGCAGCACGACGATGTGCTGGCGCTCGCGTTTCATGTCGATTACTGGGATTACCTCGGCTGGAGCGATCGCTTCGCGACCAAGGATTTTACCAACCGCCAGCGTTCCTATGCCCGGTCGCTTGGTTCGCCGATGGTCTACACACCGCAGATGGTGGTCGACGGTGCCGAGCATGTTGTGGGGTCGGCGCGTGGTCAGGTGATGGAGGCGATCGACGATGCCAAGAACAACAAGGCCATCGATCTGAACATCGGATTGACCTGGTCTGACAGAAAGGCGCTGACCGTCTCCATCCCGGCCGCCGATTACGATGGCGAAGCGACAATCTGGTTCGTGCGCTACTTGCTCGACGATGAGACGGATGTGCTGGCGGGAGAGAATGCCGGGCGGACGCTTTATCACGCCAATATTGTCGAAGAGCTGACGGCGATCGGCATGTGGGACGGCGAGGCGATGGCGATCACCCTGCCGTGGGAAGCGCTTGCCGCCGACGGTGGTCATGACTTCGGCTGTGCGATCATTGTCCAGCCCGAGGGGTTGGGGCCGATCCTGGGCGCGCGCGAGATTGTCTGGGGGCCCGAACAAGCGGGAACCTGACCGGCGCTCTTGACGCGCGGCCTCGCCAACACCTTCGACAAACCTTTGACACGACGCCGGTTCGGGCGTGATGGTGCGCGACGTTAACGGACGGCTGCGGAACGTCTTCATGTCTGAGCACACCATCGACGCGATTGTCTCGAACGACGATTGGAGCGATCTCACCCGGTACCGCGAGCCACCTGTGGTCGACTTCGACCGGTTGCACAAGTATCGCCTGGGCCGCATCCGCGACGCGCTGAAGCGCCATGACGCCGCGATGTGCATCCTGGTTAACCCGATCAGCCTGCGCTACGCGGTCGACTACCGGACGTACGAGCTCTTCCAGTCCCACATTCCCTCGACCTATCTCTTCGTTCCGCAAGAGGGTCCGGTCTTCATCTACAACAGTTACGGTAACCCGCCCGGTGTTGACGAGGCGCGCGCCGGACGGGCGCACTCCTTCTTCGACGGTGCGCAGGAACTGCCCGAGGAAGCACGGTTGTTGGCAGGCGATGTCGTCGACTACTTAAGCGAGATCGGTACCGACAATCGTCGCGTCATGATCGAGTACACCAATCCGAGCGTTACTCAGGCCCTGATGCAGCGCGGATTGGATGTGGGCGATGGCGTTCAGATCGCCGAGGAAGCACGCGTCATCAAATCGCCCGACGAGGTTGCGTGCATCAAGTGGGCGGTCGCGGTCGCTGAGCTGGGCGCTACCAAGATGAAAGAAGCGCTGCGTCCGGGCGTCACCGAAGTGCAGCTATGGGCACTGCTCAACTACACCAACCTCGCCAACAACGGCGATTGGCACGAAGGCCGCATGCTGGCGTCGGGGTCGCGCATCAATCCGTGGCTGCAGGAGGCTTCGCAGCGAAAGGTCGAGGACGGTGACCTCGTCGGTTTCGATACCGACATGGTCGGGCCGTATGGCTACTTCGCGGATATCTCCCGGACCTTTCACTGTGGTCCGTCCAAGCCGACGAAGCGCCAGAAGGAGCTCTACCGGCTGGCCATGGAGGAGGTCGAGACCAACCTCAAACTAATGCGTCCCGGCATCACCCTGGGCGAGATCCGCGAACAAGCCTGGCCGGTGCCCGAGGAGTTCCAGCAGAACGCCTATGCCTGCGTCATCCACGGTGTCGGCATGTGCGACGAATATCCGCAGGTCAAACCGGTCTTCCGCGACAGCTTCGTCTACGACGGCACGATCGAGCCCGGCATGGTGATCTGCGTCGAAAGCTATATCGGTGCCGTCGGCGAACGCGACGGCGTGAAGCTGGAACAGCAGGTCCTGATCACGCAGGACGGCTACGAACAGCTGTCGCAGTTTCCCTATGAAGCCGCGTTGCTGGACTAACGTTTCTCGAAGTCTAATGCTGCTGCGTCAGGCCTAGTTTCTCGCGGGTTTCGGCCGGCGACATGACGCGCGCGCCGAGGTTTTCGACGATATCGACCGCACGCTCGACCAGCTGACCGTTGCTGGCCAGGACGCCGCGCGACAGGTAGAGGTTGTCCTCCAGGCCGACCCGCACGTTGCCGCCCAGGATGACCATCTGTGCTGCCATCGGCATCTGCATGCGGCTGATGCCGAAACCCGACCACGTGGCGTTCTCCGGCAGCAGGTTGCGCATGGCGATGACCGATTCCGGATCGGAGGGCGCGCCCCACGGCACGCCCATGCACAGCTGGAACAGCGGTGGTTCGTCGATGTGGCCTTCCTTGATCAATTGGTTGGCCAATCGCACATGACCGAGGTCGAAACACTCCAGCTCAGGTACGACGCCCGCGGCCTTGATGCGGTCGGCCATGACGCGCAGCACCTGGGGCACATTCATGAAGGCGCCGTGGGTGAAGTTCATGGTTGCGACGTCCAGGGTGCAGATCTCCGGCAGCAGCTCCTCGATATGGATGACGCGCTCTTCGGCCGACGCCATGTCGGAACCTTCCGCCAGCTTGGTCGGGTCGTCGGGGTCGGGCACGAAGTCGCCACCCATGCCCGTCGTCAGGTTGATGATGACATCGGTATCGCTGTCACGAATACGCGCGACCGTCTCGCGAAACAGTTCGGGGTCGCGGTTGCCTTGGCCGGTCTCGATATCGCGCACATGAATGTGGGCGATCGCCGCGCCGGCCTTGGCCGCCTCGATGGCATCATTGGCAATCTGTTCGGGTGTGACGGGAACCTTGTCGCTCTTACCCACCGTGTCGCCGGCTCCCGTCAGGGCGCATGTAATGAAGACGTCGGTATTCATGGCGTTGGCTCCTCTGGTTTGTGTTTCTTCGGCCTTAGCACCGCGACGACGGCTTGTCGACGATACCTAAGTGTTGTCGTCGACCATGGCATCGGCGACCAGTTTCTGAAAGTGATGCACCGCGCCTTCCCACACGCCTGAGAACTGCGCGCCGGTCATGGCGGGCGACATGTGGCCGGCATGCACGCCTTCGACCGCCTCGAAATCCTCGACATTGGTCTTGCGATAGAACTCGATGATCGCGTCGCGGGCCGCCTCATAGCGCGCGTCACGGCCGCCTTCGCCGACGAAGTAGAAGTCCCAGCGCTGGTGCGACTTCGAAGCGCCCGCGGGGAACTCGACCATGCTGCAACAGTGGTCCGGACCGATCACCAGCTTGAAGTTGGGGAACAGTGCCATGTTCTTCGCGTTCTGCGCGTTGGCCGCGATGCCAGGCCAGCGCGGCAGGTTGTCTTCGGACCAGCTTGCCGGCAGGCCGGTGTCGATCACGGTCCCCAGGCACGCACCGTCGGTGATGATATCGTGCTCCTGGAACGGCGCGGCCTCGGCCAGGACCGTGTGGACATAGGGCAGATGCAGCACTTCCAGATAATTTTCGGCGACCAGCTTCCAATTGCCGTTGATGTCGAACGGCAGACACGTCGTCCAGACCGCCTGGTCCAGATCGTACTCGTCGAAGTGTTTCTGGAACGGCGCCGCATAGTCCTCGAACGGCGGCGCGTTGCCGTCCAGGTTGACGAAGAGCCAGTCATGCCAGCGCGCCATGCGCACGGGCTTGAGGCCGTGGCAACTGCGGTCGAAGCCGTTCGCCTTTGGCTGGTTATGGCCGCCCCAATGGGGCGTCGCGCGCAGGTTGCCAGCCAGATCAAAGGTCCATGCGTGATAGCGGCATTGCAGCGTCTGGGCGCCGGATTTCGCCTCTGGAACCAGCAAACTGCCGCGGTGCGTGCAGATATTGTGAAAACAGCCGATTTGACCGTCCCGATCGTGGGTAAACAGGATCGGCACACCGGCGACGGTGCGCGGTAATACATCGCCCGGTTGTGCTATTTCATGAGCATAGCCCGCACACATCCAGGTGCGCGCGAACAGCTTTTCATGCTCCGCGCGCGCGAAGTCTTCGGAGGTGTAGACAAAGCCCGGCAGGCCCTGCGCCTCGCCGGTTTCGCGATATAGTTGCCGGACCTGGGTTTGGGTCAGCATTATTGACGTCCTTATTCTGGCCGATCGGGTATGTGACGGTGATCATATAGCGCCCGATTTCTGGGTGGCAGGCCTTTGACGCCACAACCGATGGGTTATGGTCTGCGTTAACTATAGCGCGCTCTTATGAGATAAAGACACCGCAGTGGGGATGGTCACGACGTTTATGTCGTGACGAAAAGGTGGGTGCCATGTTTCGTTCGATGTCGATCAGTACGAAGCTCTATGCATTGCTCTTTTTGGCGGTGCTGCTGGCTTTGGCTCTTGTCGCCAACGCGATTGTCCAGTTGCGCGAAGTCGAGCTCAGGATCGACCGACTGACCAATCAGTACTTCGAAGACATCATCTTGATCCAGAACCTGAGGGGCGACCTTCTGGAGTTGTCGCTATTGGAGCTACGCGCACGCCAGGGCGTGGACAGCACGACACGGCTGCAGGCGCGCGGCGAGATGGCGGCGCTCACCACCGAAATCGGCGCTTCCCTGGAAGTCTTGGCCGACCAGGAGTGGATCCAGGCAGGGCATAACGAACTGCTGACGTCGATCTACGAACTCAGGAACTACATCGCCGATCCCGAGACACAGGAGATTGGCCAGGCGCAGTCGATCGAACTGAACAACGCGCTGGCGGCGATCAAGACGCTGGCCGATGACATCGCTGAGCGCGTGTTCGCCGATCGCGAAACGACATTGATGCTGCTGCAGGACGCCCGGCTGCCGATTGTCGTGGGCCCTGTGGTCAGCATTCTGCTGCTGACCGTGTTCGCCGGCATTCTGGTGCGCAGCCATATCGTCAGGCCGGTCAGCGAGTTGAGCCGGCTGCTGGAAGAGGTCGCCGACGAGCTCGACTTCACGCGCCGCCATGTCTACGAACGCGACGACGAGATCGGCAAGGCGTCCGCCTCGTTCAACACGCTGATGGAGCAGACGCAAAACGCACTGCGCGAGCTATCGCAGAACACAACCCAGGTCGCCGGCGGCGCGACCCAGGCCAGCAACGCGATTGGCCAAGTCGCCGAAGGCGCCCAGACGCAGATCGATGATCTGAACCAGATTGTCGATGCCATGCAGCAGACCAGCCTGTCGATTACCGAGGCGGCGCAAACGACGCGCGAAGCCTCCGAACAGGCCGCCGCGGCCGCGCGCCTGGTCGAGGATGGCGGTCAGCGCATGGAAGCCATGCTCAGGACGTCGCGTGGCATTGCCGAGGACAGCAAGCGCATCAACAGGATCTCCGACGCGATCACGCGGATCGCCAACGAGACCCACATGTTGTCGCTGAACGCCTCGATCGAGGCCGCGCGTGCCGGCGACCAGGGCAAGGGTTTCGCCGTCGTCGCGCAGCAGGTCGGGCAACTTGCCGAGGATGCCGCGGAATCGGCGCAGGAAATTCTGGCGCTCGCCAAACAGGCGGAAGCCGACGCCGCGCGCAGTGTTGAGTCGGCCGAGACCATGGGCCATTCCATGGACCAGATCGCCGAGCGCGTGTCGGAGTCAGACGCCATGGTCAGATCCGTGGCGACCGCCGTTGAAGAGCAACGCGCCGCCGTTGCGCGCATCGAAGTCAACGTTGGATCGCTGCGCGAGATCGGGCAGGGCAATGCGACCGCGGCAGAAGAAATTACCGCAACCATGATCGAGCTTTCGAAACTCGCCCAGCGCTCGCGCGATCAGGTTGACCGTTTCAAGACTGTTTGAGGCAACCGTGCCAGAGATGATGACAAGCGTGGCAACCCCGGGTCTGCAGATGCCGGACGGCTGTTTGGAGGCATGTGCCGAGCGGCTGTTTGCTGATCTACGTGGCCGCTGCGGCTTTCGCCGCGACGAGTTGCTGATGCGCAAGCTGAATTCGGCCGTTGCCAGGTTCACGCCCGACGAAGCCGTTGATTGGGTCGAACACATGGTCACGCGCCCTGACCACGACCCCGAATGGTTGGCGCTTGTCGAGGGTGTCACGGTTCACGAGACTTTCTTTTTCCGCGATCCCGCGCAGCTCGACATGCTGAGCCTGCATGGTCTGCCCGAACTGATTGAAGAGCGTGCCCGTGCCGGCGACCGCCGTCTGGCCATCTGGTCGGCCGGCTGCGCGTCCGGTGAGGAGGCCTACACGCTTGCCATTCTGGTGCTGCGCGCCTTTTTGCAGGCCGGTTGCGAACCGAAGGCATGGGCGGTCGATATCCTGGGAACCGACATCAGCACGCAGATGATCATGAAGGCCAGGGATGGCGTCTACGGCGGACCCGGACTCGATTCGTTCAGACAGATGCCGGCCGAAAACATGGTCTATTTCATGGACGTGGAGGGTGCGCAGCCCTATCGCAAGAGCGTGCATCCGGAGCTCACCGCGCTCGTCCGTTTTCACCAGCACAACCTGATGGGCGAACGTCCGCCCGGCGATGCCTTCGACATCGTCTTGTGCCGCAATGTCATGATGTATTTTGAGGATGAAGGTCAGGTCCATACCCAGGAATTGCTGACCCGATCTTTGGCGCAAGGCGGGCTTCTGTTGTTGGGCGTCACCGACCGGATCGCCGACGCCGGGCGGTACGAGCGTTGCCAAGCTGACAACGCCGTCATCTATCGAAAACTGGATTGATGTCGGATGCCGGCGTTCCTTCTCTTTCGCGACGCCGGGCAATGTTATGCCCTGCGAGCATCGAGCGTTCTGGGGATCGCGCGCAAAGGCAGCGTCGCGCCGCTACCCTTCGCGCCTGACTTTGTTGACGGCGTGACCGCGGCCTTCGTCACGGCCGTGCCGCAGCAAAGCCTGAGGCGGCGTCTTGATCCTGGCGCTGAAACCGGCGACGCCGATCGTCTCATCCTTGTCGACAACGGCGCGGGTGGCACGGCGTTGAGCGTGACCGCCGTCGAGACGATGGTCTCGCGTCATGTGGTGACCAACTCGCGCGATCACGATGCGACGGTGGCCGCCGATTTGTTTGACGGTCACGTGCGGTATCGCGGCGAGGCATATCGCGTGGTCTCGCCCGAAGTCCTGACGTTCGAACCGCAGATCGACCGACACGATCAGATCGAGGAACCGGCCTGGGGTATCGCGGCGGCTCAGCGCGCGGACGATATGACGGTGATCGAGGATCGGTTGATCGTTGAATGCGCCGGACGGACATTCGCCATCGTGCCACAACTGGTCAAACGATTGGCCGACATGCCGACGGTCATTCATCGACTGGAGGGTCCGCCGTCGCTGCTGGGACGATCGCGCGATGACGGCTGCATGATCGTGTCGCTGGCGAAAGAACTTGGCAACGATGATGCACAACAGCCGGCGTCCGTCATCGTCGTCGTCTCCGCGGGCCAGGAGATCGGTTTTGCCGTCGATGTCGTACACGGCATCCAGCCTTGTCGTCACGAAATCGATGGCGACGATGAACGCCTCTACCTTGACGATGGTTCTGCGGTTGAGCGGCTTGGTCTGCAGAACTTGGCGCGCCAATTCGAACGGCCGGTCGAGGCGAGCCGCGCGCCGGGGCTGCCGCTCGCCAAGAAACGCGATGCACCAACCGGCGAGCGTATGCGTTTGCTGACCATTCGTGTCAACGAGACCTGGTATGGCTTGGCGGCCGACCTGGTGCGCGCCGTGGGAACGCCGCTGGACTACGCGCCGTTGCCGAAGAAACTGTCGAAGTACGACGGGTTTGTCGCGCTTTACGGCGATACCCTGCCGGCGATCGATCTGCATCGCGTTTACATGGCGCCGCGCAAGCAAAGCGGCGTGGCCGCCGTCGTCTCGACACCGGAGGGCGACATCGCGTTCATGTGCGACGCTTTGGGTCAGGTCGACGACGTCGGCGCCGGGCGGGTCGAGACGTCCGATCAACCGTTTGTTGCCGGTCGGATCGCGGGATCCGCCAACACCATCCACCTGGTCGACACGCGGCGAATTCTTCAGGAAAGGCGCGCGGCATGACGTCCGATTCGATCCGCGCCGTGGTTGTCGACGATTCCGCCTTCATGCGCATCGCCATACGGCAGATGTTGGAAGCCGATGGTATTTCCGTTGTCGGCGAGGGCCGCGACGGCGAGGAGGCGATTGATCTGGCGCGGCGCATCCGCCCGGACATCATGACACTTGATATCATCATGCCCGGCATGGATGGGCTGGCCGCACTGAAGACGATCGCGGCCGATCAGCTTTGTCCGGTCATCATGGTCAGCACAGAGACACGTGAAGGCGCGCGCGCTACCATCCGCGCGCTTGACCTGGGCGCCGTCGACATCGTGGCAAAGGGCAGTGATCTCGCCGATCTGGACATGGCGTGGATCCAAAAGGAATTGGCCGCCAAGGTGCGCCATTGGGTGACACAAGGGCCGCCGCCCCGCCGAAAGCCGGCCCAACCGGAAAAGGCAATAGCACCGGCGAGAAGCTGTGCGACGCACGAGCAAACCGACCTTGTGATCGTCGCGGCATCGACCGGTGGCCCCCGCGCGTTGACGGAGTTCGTCACCGGCCTTGAGCCCGGTGGTCCGCCGATTGTCATCGCGCAGCATATGCCGAGTGGATTCACCCACGACTTTGCCACCCACCTCGCGACACGCAGCGGGCGCGAGGTGGTTGAGGCGGAAAGCGGCATGATCCTTCGCGACGGCGCGATCGTAGTGCTGCCGGGCGGCACCGACAGCAAGATTGTCACCGACACCAGTGGCGCCATGGCTATCATGCACGCGGTGACGGCCGACCAGCCGGTGCATCCCTGGGCCGACTTGGTTCTGAAGACCGCGTTGACATGCGCCAAACATCCTGTCGCCGTCATCCTGACCGGTATGGGCCAGGACGGTGCCGAAGGCGCGCGGGCGTTCGCCGACAAAGGTCACCCGGTCCTCGTACAGTCGCCGGAAACCTGTGTTGTCGACGGTATGCCGCGTGCCGCGATCGACAACGGCGCGGCCAGTGACGTGCTCACCATAGGCGGTATCGTGCGCCGGCTGTCGGCGTTTTCGGCGGCGCAGGAAAAGGCGGTGTCGCCATGACCAAGACCGTCCTGATCGTCGATGATTCGACCATGATGCGCGCCGTCCTGGCCGACCTTGTATCAGCCGACGAGACTTTCGATGTGGTTGGCCAGGCCGCGAACGGTGCCGAAGCGATCGAGCAGGCACGCGAGCTTGATCCCGACCTCATCCTGCTGGATATCGAAATGCCGGTCATGGACGGGATCGAGGCCCTGAAGCGTCTTTCGCTGTTCAGCCGTGCCAAGGTCATCGTTGTCTCGTCGATCGCACAAATCGCCTCGCCGCAAGCGGTCGAGGCGCGCCGCTTGGGCGCCGCCGACGTCGTCGGCAAACCGTCCGGCGCCTTGAGCCTGGATCTCGATTCCAAGCGTGGCCACGATATTCTGAAGGCTGCGCGGCGCACGCTGGGAATCAAGTAGGCCATGGCCGATATCACCGAATTGCTGTGGCAGCAGTTTGAGGTCGAGACGCAAGAGCATCTGGACGGGTTGGAGACCATGCTTGGCGGCCTTGATGCCGCCGCGGCCGACGACGAGACGATTGCTTCGTTGTTCCGTGCATTCCACTCGCTGAAGGGTCTTGCCGCGGCGATGGGCATGGCGGGCATGGAGGTCTTGGCGCACGCGGCGGAGTCGGCGCTGGCGCCGGCCCGTGAGGGCAAGACGGCGCTGGGCGCGCCGCTGGTCGACATTCTGGTGCGCGCGCTTGATGCGCTGCGATCGATGCAAGAGCGCGCGGTCGCCGAACGCGCCGATAGCCCTCCGCCCGACGACCTGGTTCCAGCATTGAAAAACACCTTGGCCGGCTCGACAGCCGCCGAGCCCGGGGCAGATGCGCCAGAGCCTTCGAGCGAGAAAACGACCGGTGGTTCGCCAGACGACGAGTTGGCCAAGTTCGCCGATCGGGTGCTCGTCACCATGACTGCCTTGGTCGATGCGATGGTGTCGGCCTCGTCGGATGCCATGCGCGCCCTCGACGATGATCTCGTCAAGCTGGACAGTGCCGCGGGCGAACTCGGCCTGCACGGGTTCCGCCGGCGTGTGCGCGGATTGAGCCGGGCCGTGCACCGCGATGGTCCCGGTGTCGCCCTGTTGCGTGACACCGCGGTCAGTCTGGCCACCTTGGAGGAGTTGACCGGCCGCGACGCCGGCCGTCTCGTTTTGTTGGATATGGTCGCGCAACGCGGCGCAGGCGATATCGGCAAGCTGTGCGCCAGAGCTGCGGCCCTATTCAGCGGCGAAGCGCGTGATGACGACCCCGATGCGGCCGCGCTCGCCATGGAGGCGATCGCCGATCACACCGATCTGCTGGAGCTTGCCCATAGCGGCCGGGTGGCGCGGCTTTGCGCCGATGTCCTGCGGCGTGGCGCGATCAGCAATGAGTTGAAGGAGCTGATGATGGACGCGGCCGAAGGGATCGCCGCGACCATTGCGTTGGATCCGCCGGGGGATTTGCCGGAATCGAAAGCCGACGAATTGATCAAGGCGTTGCGCGGCGCCTCCGACGGCTTGGTCGACCCGGTTCTCGGCGACCGGCTGCAGGCGCTTGGCGTCGACATGGCGCTTCTGGCGTTGCTGCCTGGTGATGCGTCCGATCGTTTGCGTGCCGCCGCCGACGATCCGAACATTCAGTTGGTCGAACTGGATGCGCAGCTTGAGAGCGACCCCCAGTTTGCCGATCAACTGGCCGCATGGATTCCTGAGCATGGAGACTTGATCGGCAGCCGCATCGTCGATGTGGATGGCCAGCCGGCAACACGATTGCTGATCGCCATGCGCACGCCCGAGGATGATCTGGCCGAAGCCCTATCGTCGATTGATCCGACACAGTCGTTGACCGCGTTTCACGTCTGCGACGGCCGCGAGCGACAGGCACAGAGGCGCAAGACCGAGGAGCGCCAGGGCGATCACGTGGTACGGGTGACCGGCCAGGCGCTCGACTCGTTCATGAACCGCATCGGCGATCTCGTCCACATTCAGGCGGGTTATGAACATGCGACCGGCAGGGCGGATCTGATGCCGGCGCTGATGAACGTGTTACGCCAGGCAGACGAGGCGGGTGTCGACTGTGGCGAATTGCTCAGCCACTTCGAGCAGTGGAACGGCCGCTTGACCGCTCTGACCGAGGATCTCGGACGTACGCTGAAACTGCTGCAAGGCGATGCACTGGACTTGCGTGTGGTGCCGGTCGATGCGCTGCTGCAGCGGTTTCCGCGGGTCGCACGCGATCTGGCGCGGCGCCACGACAAGGACATTCGTGTCCTCGTCGAAAGCCGCGATGCGCGGATCGACAAGGGCATGGTCGATGTTCTCTCCGACCCGCTGAACCACATGATCCGCAACGCGGTCGATCATGGCGTCGAACAGCCGGAAGAGCGGCGTGCGTTGGGCAAGCCCGAACAGGCGACGATCGCCCTATCGGCCGAACAGCGCGGCGACCGCGTCATCATCGAAATCAGTGATGACGGGCGTGGCATCGATCTGGATCAGATCCGTGCGCGGGCCGTCGAGCTGGAACTGGCGAGCCAGGAAGTCGTCGCCGAAATGGCCGACGACGACGTCAGCCGCTTGCTTTTCGCGCCCGGTTTCTCGACCGCGAAAGCCGTGACGGAGACGTCGGGCCGTGGCGTCGGGATGGATGTTGTCGACCGCGCGATCGTGCGTTTGGGCGGCGCGATACGTGTCCGCACCAGCTTGGGCAAGGGTACCCGGTTCATTATGGATCTGCCGCTTTCCGCGGCTATCCAGACGACAGTCGTTGTTCAGCAGGGTGATCAGGTCTTTGCCATCCCCGAACGTTTTGTCCATCAGGTCACGAGCCCCAATGCGGCCGAGGAGCGGGTTGGGGCAGGTCAGGAATCGCCGCTGCCGATTGTCGGCTTGGGCGATCTATTGAACGTACCGTCAGCGACCACCATCAATGGCGAGCGCCGTGTTGTCGTTTTGGCGTTGGGCCAACGACGGCTCGGCGTCGGTGTCGACCGTGTCATCAACCGCCGGGATATCTACGTGAAGGAGAGCCATCCCGGCATTGCATCAATCCCTGGCATCGGCGGTGTGTCGACGCTGGGCGACGGACGCATCGTCTTGATCCTGGACCCCGACGGCTTGATGCGTCTGGCGTTCTCGGGGGCCACCGCGACACCGCGCTAGGAGATAACGGGCCGCACTTTATTGAGGGCCGACTGAGTCTCGCGGCAAAGTGTTTCCAACTCGCTGACCATCGGCGCGAAGCCTTCCAACGGCGCTTCCTGGCGGATGCCATTTTCGATGGCGACGGTCGCGTCGCTGATTCCATGCAATCCCAGATTCAGCGCGCTGCCCTTCAGACGATGGGCGAGTTGTTTGAGACCATCGCGGTCGCCTGAGTCGATGGCACCCGTCATCTCATCCAGTGTTTCCCTCCACGAGGTGTCGAACAGGTCGAACAGTTCGACCAGCTTGTCGGAGCCGATGGTCTCGGTCAGGCCATCAATGGTCGACCAATCGATGCCGTCGACGACCGCGGCAGGTCTGCGGCCTCCAGCCGTCGGCACCGGCAGGTCGGCGACATCGAGTATGGCCTTGTTCAACCGCCCGGGATCAATCGGTTTCGCCAGGACGTCGTTCATGCCTGCGGCCAGGCAGGTCTGAACATCCTCCGGCATCGCGTTGGCGGTCAGCGCCACGATTGGTGTATTGGCCTTCTCGATGTCGTCCAGCGCGCGGATGCGGCGCGTCGCTTCAAGGCCGTCCATGCCCGGCAGTTGTATGTCCATCAGCACCAGGTCGAACGTCTCGCGCCGCACGTGATCAATGGCGCCCTGGCCGTCGGCGACGACGCTGACATCGTGATTGTCGCGTGCCAGCATGCCCAAGGCGACCTTCTGGTTGATCTCGTTGTCCTCGACCAACAGAACCTTCAATCGTGGGACGTCGGCGACGGTGGCGCGCACCGCGCGCGGCGATGACGCACGGTCGGGGTCACCCTTTTCCAGCGTGACCTGGAACCAGAAGTGACTACCGTCGCCGGGCGTGCTGTCGACACCGATGGTGCCGTCCATCGCCTCGACGATGCGCCGGCAGATCGCCAAGCCCAACCCGGTACCGCCGAAGCGGCGCGAGATCGAGGGGTCGACCTGGTAAAACTCGGTGAAGAGCTTGCTGCGGACGTCCTCCGGCACGCCGATTCCGCTGTCGGTCACCGAGAACATCAGCGTGACGTCATCATCGGTTTGGCCAAGCTGCTCGACCGAGACGACAACGGAGCCTTGTTCGGTAAACTTGATTGCATTACCGATCAGGTTCAGCAGGACCTGCCGCAGCCGCCCGGCGTCACCGACCACGACCTCATGCACGTCGTCGTTGATCCGCGCGCTGAGATCCAGGTCCTTTTCGCCGGCGCGCGCCGACATCAACATCATCATGCTGTCGACAAGGCGGCGTATGTCGACGTCGCTTTCTTCGAGCTTCAGGCCGCCAGCCTCGAACTTCGAGAGATCGAGGACTTCGTTCAAGATCGTCAGCAGCGCTTCGCCCGAGTACTGGATGGTGTCGACGAACTCGCGCTGGCGCGCCTCAAGACCGGTATCGCCCAGCATATGGGCCATGCCCAGAATGCCGTTCAGCGGCGTGCGGATCTCATGGCTGACCATGGCCAGGAAGTCGGTCTTGGTCTGAGCAATGTGTTGTGCCCGGTCACGTTCGCCGGTCAGCAGCAGCTCGGCTTCCTTTTGCTCGGAGATGTCATAGACCCAGCACAGCACGGCCGTGGCGTCCTCGTAGCGTATCTCCTCGCCGGTTACTTGCGCCCACAGGTTCGAACCGTCGTTGCGGCGGAAACGAACCTCCAGGCGCTCGACCCCTTGGCGCGCGCGTTCGACCAGATCGGTCGGCTCGATGAAGAAGTCGGCGAGATGACGCCCGGCGACCGCGCCCGTCGTCGCCAGGAACAGTTCGGCCAGACGGCGATTGGCGAACTGTATGATGCCGTCATTGGCGATGATAGCGACGCCGGTCGGGCTTGCTTCGAGAAGACGGCGCAATCGTTGTTCGCTTGCCGTCAGTTCGTCGGCCAACCGGCTCAATGTCGCCGCCTGGTCCTTCAGGTACCGCTCGCGGTGAACGGCATCGGAAACATCAAAAATCTGCAGCAGGCAATACCGTCCGGCAACGGTATCGAGCGGCTTGATCACGGCCTGATGTTCGATGGCGCCCCCCCGTTTGCCTTTTGCCGTCCTGTGGAACAGCGGAAACAGCGTCGGGTTGAGCGCGCGCGAGAGGACCGATGCCTGGCGATCCTCCAACGCCGCGGCGATGGCGCGGTCAACGCGGCGCAACTGCGCCTCAGGGAAGAGCTGACTGAGGTTTTGGCCAAGCGCATCGCCGCCGGCGATGTTGCTGGCGCTGACCATCCAGTCGTTCCAGAAGACGATGTTCCGACTATCGTCGAGCAGGGCGACGCCGTTGTCGCACCGGCCCAGCGCCGCGCCGAACAGGTCGACGGCTTCCAGGTTGTTCTCCAGCTCAGCGCGCGCGCTTGCCATTCACTGCCTCAGTGCAGGCTCTCCATCAATCGGCTGGCGGCCTCGCGAAAGGCCTTTACCGAGTCGATGTTTAACACGAAGGTGACGTAGCCTTCGATTTCGCCACCCCTGACACGAAAATCGACTTTGACGATCAGGACCAGGTCATAACCACTGGTTTGGTTCAGAAGTTCCGCGCTGTCGCCAAGCGAAAAGCGCGGCAAGGATGTGGCGACCTCGCGTTCGAGCAGGTCGCCAAAGCTGCTCAAGCAGGCATTGAGCACGATGTTGCCGATTTCCGTCAGCGCCTCGCGCTCCAGCTCGGTCAGGGTTTCAACCGGTTCATCACCGCCCAGAACGCTCTGGGCGAGTTTCAGGCTGCTAGCTTCCTGGAACATCAGCAGGGCCGATCCGTCAAAGGGGCCGGAGAAGTCCTGGCTGATCATGCTGATGTTGGTGCCGAACCGGTCGCGCAAGAAGTCGGCCGCGTGATCGACCGGCAGGATAACGCAATAGGGGACCGTGAACTCGATCGGTGTATCGAGTAACTCGCTGAGCGCGTTGGCGGCTTTGCCCGCACCGATGTTGAAGATCTCGGTAAAGGCATCGCTCTCGTCCGCCGTGAAGTACTGCGTCATCGGCTCAGTCGCCAAGCTCCGCCAGCAAGTCAGAGATCTTTTCTTCGTTGACGGGCTTGGCGATAAACCGACAGCCCAGCGCTTCCGCCTGTTCGCGGATCGAAACCTGAATGTTCGCGGTCAACAAGGTAAGGCTCGCTTGCGGCGCGACGTCGCGCAATTGGCGCGCCAGGTCAAGCCCGTCCATGCCTGGCATGTTGTGGTCGATGATGACGTGGTCGGGAATGTTCTTTTCGATGGCGAGAAATGCCTCGTCCGCACTTTCCGCTTCCTCGATCTGTGCCTGCGGCCAACGCTCGACGATCAGGTTGGTCACCATAAGTCGCGCGAGCTTGCTGTCGTCGACAACCAAAATCGATGAACCCATTACACCTCCACGACGTCACCAGGCACCGCCAAACCCACATGGACCGCTGCTATGTGCTCCACCCCTCTCCACCGAGTCGGACGTACGTCGATCACGGATTGGCAAGTAATAGCCGAGCGATGGGGGAGCCGCCATGCGATCAGGTAAGTCTAGCACGGAAACTTGCTGGAAGGCTTGTCTGAATGTTTGACTGTTACTGTATGTCTTGCGGTGGCGGGTCCGCCGTTGCGACGCTCATGCGGTGGCGTTGTTGGAACTTTTCACGGCTTATCCTGACCCGCACCGCAAGCACGAGAAGCACCACGGACACCGCCGCCAGGATGGCCATGTCCCAGCCCAGCGGGATGTCGCCGCTGCCGTCGAACTGGCCGAACGCCGACACCAGGCCGATGGCGGCGATGTAGGGGAGGAGCCAGTTTGCGCCCCGCAGTTCCAGCCCCTGAAGACCTGTGCTGCGGTGACGCCAGACAAAGAAGACGACGCCAACCCCCATCGCCAGACCCAGGCTCTGCAACGTATCCCAGCCCGACCAGTAGACGATCAGTGTCGCAAAGATGAACGCCAGGCCCGCCAGAACGGGCGCGGCCGGCAGCCGAAACCAGCGTTCCTGATTGGGCGCCAGGCGGCGCAAGGCCAAGAGTGCCAGGGGGCCCGATGCCAGCGACAGGGTGATGGCCGACGAGTTCAGGGCGACGAGCTCGTGAAACGGCAGCGCGATGACCGCGATCGTTCCGACGACCAGGTTCAAGACAAGCGCGTGCAGCGGCACGCCGCGTGGCGACAGCTTTTTGAGCGTCGCGCCGAAAAATCCGTTGTTCGCAAGCGCCATCACCAGACGCCCGTTGGAGCCGGTTGCGACCAGGGCCGAGCCAAATGGCGAGATGATCGCGCCGCCGACGATCACGGATACCAGCCACAACAACGCGAGTGTTTGCGCAATCGCCGCCAAGGGCCCGCCGTCATGGCCGAAGGTGATCCCTTTCCAACCGTTGGCCAGCTCCTGTTTGTCGAGAGCGCCGATGAAGGCGACTTGCAGAAGCAGATAGATGCCGCCGCAGATTACGAGGGCCAATACCAACGCGATCGGGATCGTCACCTGGGGGTTCTTGGTCTCGCCAGCCATGTCGATGGCGTGGCGGAAGCCGATGAAGGCGAACACGACACCACCGGTGGTCACGGCTGCGAAGACGCCTGACAGGCCGAACGGCGCAAATCCTCCGTGATCGGTGAAGTTCGACACATCAAACCGGCTGGCGATCAGGATGACGCCAACGACGATCGGCAGGATGATCTTGAACCAGGTCAGCGATGTGTTGATCCGCGCGAAGAAGGCGACGCCAAAGGCGTTGATGACGGTCATGACCGCCATCATGAGAACCACCAGGCCGACACCGTAAGGCGACAGTACGATGGCATCGCGTGTCGAATTGGCCCCGAATGCCCAGGGAGCCTCCGGTGCCAAGTAGTTCAGCATGATCGAGACTTCGATCGGCGCCATGACCGCGTAGCCGATCCAGGCGGTCCAACCCATGATCCCGGCAACCACGTTACCGTGGCTGAAATAGGGGATGCGCGCCAAGCCGCCGGCGACGGGCAGGATTGCCGTGACCTCGGCGAATGTCATCGCCAGCAGCAGGACGGCGAACGCGCCGATGACCCAGGCCAGCACGGCAGCGGGGCCTGCTTGCTCGGCCGCCAGGAGCGGCGCAAACAGCCATCCGGAACCCAGCACGCCGCCGACCGCGACGAAGGTCAGGCCAATAAGGCCGATCGACCGTTCGAGCTGCAAGTGAAGCCCCCCAAGACGAGCCATCCTGTGCCCAAGATCATGGGAACACGCTCGGACCCGCACAGGACGACAAAGTATGGCAAATGGATGCGGCGTTTACTATCGGTGAACAACGGGCAGCCCGGGTGAAGATAGGGGCACTTCGTAAGGGATGCGCGGTTAGAGGGGTGCAAGTGGAAAGTGATAGAAGCCCGGCGGATACAACCGTCCGCGACCCCCGGGTGGGCAAGGGGCGTCCATGCTGGCGGTTGCGTGTGTGGACCTTGAGCGCCGGTCGTGGCTAACTGTCGGATGATTCGCCGGCAATGCCGGCCAACAGACAAGACGTTAAGGGTAATTCACGCGTCACGGACGGCAACAGTCCGGCGGGTGGGCGAAAGAGGGCAATGGTCGAAAGCAGCGAGCGCGACGTCAAACTGGTGTGCCGCAATGTGTGGAAGGTCTATGGACCGGAAGCCGACGGTTTCTTCGATAACGGCAACGGCAAGGTCGCCGAACCTGGTGCCCTGCTCGAGCAGATTCGGGAAAGCGGTCACATCGGCGCTGCCTGCGACGTATCGTTCGACGTCCACGTTGGTGAGATTTTCATCATCATGGGACTGTCGGGCTCGGGCAAATCGACGATGGTCCGCTGCCTGTCGCGCCTGGTCGAGCCGACGGCGGGCGAGGTCCTGCTCGATGGCGAGGACCTGCTGCGTGTCTCCAAGGAACAGCTGATTGATATCCGTCGCCACAAGATGGGCATGGTGTTCCAGAACTTCGGTCTGCTGCCGCACCTGAACGTTCTGGAGAACGTGGCCTTTCCGCTGCAGGTTCAGGGCATCGACAAGCAGGAACGTTTGGCGCGCGCCATGGAGATGATCGAACTGGTCGGCCTTGACGGACGCGAGGGCAGTTATCCGCGCCAACTCTCCGGTGGTCAGCAGCAGCGTGTCGGCATCGCGCGCTCCCTGGCGGTCGAACCGGAACTGTGGTTCCTGGACGAGCCGTTCTCCGCACTCGACCCGCTGATCCGACGCCAGATGCAGGACGAGTTCATGCGCCTGCAAAAGCTGCTGCATAAGACGATCGTCTTTATCACCCACGATTTCCTGGAGGCACTTCGCCTGGGCGACCGTATCGCCATCATGAAAGACGGCAAGGTCGTCCAGATCGGCACGCCGGCGGAAGTCGTGATGACGCCCGCCGACGATTATGTCGAGGAGTTCACCCAGGACGTGCCGCGGGTGAAGGTGATCACGGCTGGCGACATCATGACCCAGGCGACCAATGGCCTGGACATGAGCCAGGCGGTCCCGCCCGACATGACGCTGGAGCACCTGATGCCGAAGTTTTCCGAGGGTCTGGACGCAATCGCGGTTGCCGATGCGGGCAGCGTGGTCGGCCAGGTTTCACCGCAAGCCGTGCTGTCGGCGCTGGCCAGCGAAGATGACGATGAGGCCCTGACATGAGTATCGCGACACGGGACCGCCCTGAAAGCCCGTTTGCCGGCACCAGCAAGCTCGCTGATCCCCAGCTTTTGGCATGGTTGGCCTTTGGCGTTATCGCCATTCTGTTTCTCGTGTTCCGTGATGAGGTCGCCTGGGCGGTCCGTTATCCCAATGCCTGGGTCGTCCCGCTTTCCGGTTGGCTTGATGTGGCCATGGATTGGTTCACCGATACCTTCAAGGTGATCTTCCGGTTCATCTCCATGGTGCTGTCCTATCCCATGGAATGGCTTGAGGGCCTGCTGCATTGGCTGCCGTGGCCGGCGACCATCGCGATCGTCGCCATCATGGCTTACGCGGCCAAGGGTTGGCGGCTTTCCGCGTTCTGCGTCGCGGCACTCGCCTACATGCTGGTGGTCGGCTATTGGGACGAGAGCATGAGCACCCTGGCGCTGGTCGGCATGTCGGTGCCGCTGTCGCTGACGCTGGGCTTCACCATGGGCCTCTTGGCCTACAAGTTCCGCTGGGCGCGCCGCATCATCGAACCGCTGCTCGACGTCATGCAGACGGTGCCGACCTTCGCCTATCTGGTGCCGATCCTGATCCTGTTCGGCGTCGGCCCGGTGGTCGGCATGGTGGCGAGCGCCATCTATGCCAGCCCGCCCATGGTCAGGAACTGCATGCTGGGTCTGTCGCGTGTGCCCGCCGACGTCATCGAGTCCGGTCGCATGTCGGGCTGCAGCGAGTTCCAGTTGATGTTCATGGTGCGCGTGCCGTCGGCGCTGCCGACCATCATGGTCGGCGTCAACCAGACCATCATGGCCGCGCTCTCCATGGTGATCATCGCCGCCATTATCGGCGGCTTTGCCGATATCGGCTGGGAAGTGCTCTCGACCATGCGGAAGGCGCAGACCGGCCAGAGCCTGTTGGCCGGCATCGTGATCGTCTTGATGGCCATGATGATGGACCGCATCAGCCGTGGCTTTGCCGAGCGCACGGGCGAGATCCATGTCGCGCGCAAGGGCGGCCTCTTGCAGCGCCACCCTTATCTTGTGGCGTTTGTCCTCGCCACGTTGACCGGTGTCGTTCTGGCCCGCCTGATCCCGGAGTTCGGCAACTATCCGACCGCGTGGGTCGTCTATCCCGCCGACATCCTGAACGGTTGGGTTAACGCCTTCACGCGGAACTTCTTCTGGCTGACCGACAGCATCAAGACGTCGACGCTTTACTACTTCATGCTGCCCATGAAGGCGGGCCTGGAACGGATCGCCCGTCCCGATAACTGGGGTTTCGAGATGACGGCGACGGCGGCCGCCATCTATTGGTTCATCGCGCTACTGGCCGGGGCCGCGGCGGTACGCAAGTTCGGCTGGCGCGCCGGTGTCGTGGTTGGTCTTTTGACCATGCTCTTCTTCTTCGGTTCGACCGGAACGCCGTGGCCCGTCTTCATCGGTGCGGTGACGTTGATCGCGTTCCAGGTCGGCGGCTGGCGTGTCGGTTTGTTCGCGTGCCTGGCGCTGCTCTTCATGCTGGTTACCGGCGCCTGGCCGCGCGCCATGCTGTCGTTCTATCTGGCCGCGACGTCGGTCATCATCTGCTTCCTGCTGGGCGGCGCCATCGGTATCTGGGCGGCGCAGAACGACCGCGTCTCGGCCATCGTGCGGCCGATCAACGACACGCTGCAGACCATGCCGCTGTTCGTTTTCCTGATCCCCGTGATCATGGTCTTCCTGGTCGGCGACTTCTCCGCACTGTTGGCGATCATTATGTATTCGATCGTGCCGGCGATCCGCTATACGGAGTACGGCCTGCGTCATGTCGACCCCTCCGCCGTTGAGGCGGCGCGCAGTATGGGCTGTACAGAGAGCCAGATCCTGTGGCGCGTCAAACTGCCGCTTGCGATCCCCGAAATCATGCTGGGCCTGAACCAGGTCATCATGTTCGCACTCGCCATGCTGGTGATCGCCGCCCTGGTCGGCACACGCGGCCTGGGCCAGTGGGTCTATGACAGCCTGACCAACGCCAAGTTCGGCCAGGGATTTATCGCCGGTGGCAGCATGGCGCTGATGGCCATGGTCGCCGACCGCGTCATTCAAGCCTGGGCCAAGCAGAAGAAACGCGATCTCGGCCTGATTGACCATTAGCGCGTCCCATACGATAAACGCCCCATGCCCAAGGTAGGTATGGAGCCGGTGCGCCGCCGGCAGTTGATCGAAGCGACCATCGAGTCGATCCACCAGGACGGCTTCCGCGACGCGACCGTGGCCAAGATCAGCCGCCGCGCCGGTTTGTCGGTCGGCCTGGTTAATCACTATTTCGACGGCAAGGGTGAGTTGCTCGAAGCGACCATGCAGTCGCTGGCCGCCGAAACCATGGCCGGCGCGGCGGCCATGCTGACTGGCGCAACAACACCGGAAGAGGAACTGATCGCCATCATCGACGGCAATTTCGCGCCGTCCCAGCGCTCGCCGGAGGCGATCAGCGCCTGGCTCAGCTTTTATGCCCAGGTACCCGGCAACCCCGATTACGCGCGCATCCTGCGTGAGATGGACGATAACCTACTCGGCCTGTTGCGGCCACGGCTGGAGAAAGTCGTTGCCGCCGACAAGGTGGATGTCCGGGCCCAGGCCATCGTCGCGCTGATCTACGGCATGTGGTTACGCCACACCCAGGATCCCGACGGCTTCAACCTGGAGGTCATCCACCAGATCGCCCGGGACCACGTTGCCGATCTGGCGGCCGCTGGTTGAGTGTCAATCTAGTTGCAACGCCGGGCGGGGGAGCGGGCCGGAGCAACGCTGGTATCCGCTAAGCAACTAGGGGCCCCAGCGGTCCATCGCCTGGTAGTAGGCGACGGCGACACCCAGGAACCACGGATCGCCCGTGTAAAGAGGTCGGGTCGGGAAGCTGATACCGTCGAAGGCGGTCTTGCCTTCTTCGTTACCCAAGACCTTATGCGCCAGCTTGTGGCCCAGATAGCTCGCCCAGGCGACGCCGGAGCCGCAGTAGCCCATGGAGAACCAGACGCCGTCGCGCTGGCCGATATGGGGCAGGTGGTCGAAGGTGTAGGCGACAAAACCCATCCAGGAGTGGCTGATCTTGACGTCCTTCAGCTCCGGCCAGATGCCGGCCATCACCGCGTGCAGGCGCGGGCCGCTGATTTTGGGATCGGTTTCCTTCAGGGCGACCCGTCCGCCGAACACCATGCGTTTGTGATCGGGCGAGGTGGTGAAGTAGTAGACGACCTTGCGCGTGTCGTTCATGACGCGCTGCTTGGGTGACAGGCGCGCCATCACATCGTCCGGGATCTCTTCGGTGGCGATCATATAGCTGCCGATCGGGATCAGCCGGCGTTGCAGGCCCGGCGTCAGGCGCGTGGTATAGCCGTTGGTGGCGACGATGACTTCGCGCGCTTTGACCTTTCCCCGTTCGGTGACGACGGACGAGCCATCGCTTTCCTTATCGATGCCGATAACGAGCGTCTCGGTCTCGATCTGGGCGCCGGCTGCCGCGGCGCGTTCGTAGAGTCCGTTCACATACTTGGCCGGTTGCAGGCCGGCGTGGTGCGGCATGATCGCGCCGCCGAAATAGGCATCCGAGCCGATCTCGTTGTGCATCTCGGCCTTGGGCACCATCTCCCATTCAATCGGCACGATGCTCTTCAGTGATTCGAAGTTCTGCGCCATCTGCTCATAGCGGTTGGCGCGGTGGGCGCCGATAAAGCGGCCGCAGTGACGGAAATCGCAGTCGATGTTCTCGGCTTCGACAAAGGCCTTGATGTAGTCGAGTGAGGCGTAGCCCTCGCGCATCATGGCAATCGCGCCATCACGGCCATAGCGTTTGGTCAGTTCGTCGAGCCCCGGTTTGACGCCAGAGCCGATCTGTCCGCCATTGCGCGAACTGCAGCCGACGCCGATCTCGCCTTTCTCAAGCACCAGCACGCTACGGCCCGCGCGCGCCAGCACCAGGGCGGCGGTCAGGCCGGTATAGCCGGCGCCGACAATCGCGACATCCACCTGGTCCGGCAGGGCCTGCTTTGAGACCTCGGGACGCGGCGCATCGTCCCACCAGTAAGGCGTGAGTTTCATGTCGTCGGCAAACAGGGGGTGGTCCACGTGGGGAACTCCGTCTTGGGGGCATGCGGAGGCAGGATGACGCCGGAGCTTAGCCGACGTAGGCTCGCGCGCAACATCGTTTGAGGGGAGCCCGCCATGTCTGTATCGATCGACGAAACCTGGACCGTCACCAAACCTGCCGTCCGCTCAGCCGGTGGTCTGGTGGCGAGCCATCACCATGAGGCCTCGGAAATCGGCGCGGCGGTGCTTGATGCCGGGGGTAACGCGGTCGATGCGGCCATCGCCACCGGCATGGCGATCGGTGTCGCCGAACCGTGGATGAGCGGTCTGGGTGGGTGCGGCTATATGGTGTTTCACGACGCCAAGACCAAACGGACCTACGCGGTTGACTTCGGCACACGCTCGCCGCTTGGGCTCGACCCCGCCGCCTATCCGCTCGAGGTCGGCCAGGACACCGATGCCGACCTGTTCGGCTGGCCGCGTGTCGTCGACGATTGCAACGTGCAGGGGCCGCTATCGATCGGCGTGCCCAGCGTCGTCGCCGGCCACGCTCTGGCGCTCGATAAGTTCGGCACCATGAGCTGGTCGGATGTCTTGAGTCCGGCGATCGCGCTGGCAGAGCGTGGCATGAAGATCGACTGGTACGCGACCTTGAGGATTGCGCTCGAGGCGCCCGGTCTCGCCAAGTACCCGGCCTCACGCGACTTCTTCCTGCCCGATGGGTTGCCCGCGATCAGCCTGAACGCGGCGGATCTGACGACACGGCGCAACGACGCTTATCTCGCGACCCTTAAACGCCTGGCCGAGGCCGGGCCTGACGATTTCTACCGGGGCGATATTGCCGCGTCGATTGCCAGTGACATGGCGGCCATGGGCGGGAGCCTGGCGGCTGAGGATCTCGCCGGGTATCAGGCAAACGCCGGTGCGGCGGTGCAGAGCAGCTATCGTGATGTCACCATCAACGTGCCGCCCGGCCTTAACGCCGGCCCGACCTTGCAGGATAGCTTCCAGCGGCTGGAGGCCTTATGGACGCCCGGTGAAGCACCGGATGCCGATGCCTATCTGGCCTACGCGGCCGCCATGGAGGGCGCCTACGAGCAACGCTTTGCGACGCTCGGCGACAGCGACAAGGCAGGCGAAAGCTGCACCACGCATTTCACCGTCATCGACCGCGACGGCAGTATCGTCGCCCTGACCCAGACCCTGCTGTCGGTCTTCGGCAGCCGCGTCATGCTGCCGGGTACCGGTATCCTGATGAACAACGGCATCATGTGGTTCGACCCGCGGCCGGGCCGCCCGAACAGCATGGCTCCGGGTAAGCGTCCCTTGAGCAACATGACACCGACCATCGTGACGCGTGCCGACGGTTCCGGCTTGATGGGGTTGGGGGCCTCGGGCGGCCGGCGGATCATGGCGTCGGTTTTCCAGTTGATCTCCTTCGTCAGCGATTTCGGCTGGGATCTCGACCGCGCGTTCCATCAACCGCGCATCGACGTTAGCGCCGAGGCCGCCATCGCTGTCGACACCCGGCTTGATGAGTCTGTTCGTCTGGCGCTTGCCGACCGGCACGCCACGGTCGATTTGCCCTATGCGGTCAATCCGACTCTCTATGCCTGTCCGAACGCCGTCTGCGACAACCACAACGGCACCCACGACGGTGCCGCGTTCATCATGTCGCCATGGGCGAAGGTGGTCGGCGGCGGATAGACATCGCCTTCCGTCGCAGCAAGAACCGGGTGGCCTCATGGGGCCCGGGACCCTAGATCGTTGACTCCCTTGCTTGCGGAGTAACGATCATGGGTTTTCGTATCATCGGCCTGTCAGCCGAGCCGTTCCGGCATCTCTACGGCCTTTCCGACGATGAGCTCGCGCGGCGTGGCGTCAAACGCTATGTCGCCGATGAGGTGAACGCCTACACCGACCGCATCGAAATGCGCAACGCCAGACCCGGCGAATCGGTTCTGCTGCTCAACCATGTCAGCCAGCCGGCGGACACGCCCTATCGGGCAACCCACGCAATCTATGTGCTGGAGGGTGCCGAGCAGTCCTATGTCGGCGAGAACGACGTGCCCGACGTCATGCGTGACTATCCGCAGTCACTGCGCGCGTTTGATGCCATGGGCATGCTGGTCGAGGCTGATCTGGCCTTTGGTGATGAGGTCAAGCCGACCATCGAGCGATTGTTCGAGAACCCCAGGACATCCTACATCCACGCCCACAATGCCAAGCAGGGCTGCTATGCCGGCCGTATCGAGCGAGCGTAGCGCTCCCTCCTAACACATTGCGGCGCAGTGGCCGGTCAGTGAGTCGTTCAGGCTGGCGGTTTGGACACCGTGCAGGACGCGATAGACGACAAGGGCTTCCAGCACGCGTTGTACGTAGTTGCGGGTCTCGCTGAACGGGATCTGTTCGATCCAGTCGATGATATCGATGTCGGGCGACGTGGGATCGCCGTACTCGTTGATCCAGCGGTAGACGCGCGACGGACCGGCGTTATAGGCGGCGATGGCGCGGACATAGGAGCCGCCCTGGGCATCCAGTAGTTCGGCCATGTAGGCGGTGCCCAGACGCATGTTGTGGAGGGGATCACTCGTGAGCTTGCCGCGCGTGTGATAGATGCCGAGGTCGTCGGCAACGCCCTGTGCGGTCGCCGGCATCAGTTGCATCAGGCCGCGCGCGCCGGCGGAGCTGATAGCACCGGGATTGAATGAGCTTTCCTGTCGGATGACCGCAAGCGTCAGTGCTGGATCGACGGCCGACTCGGTTGGCAGGTCGATCATCGGATAGCCGGCATAGACCAGAATGGTGCCGCGCCGGACGCCGGCCTTGGCAATGCTGACGGCAAGATCGGGGCGGCCCAGTACCAGGGCCAGTTGCGCGCTCAAATGCAGCGTGGCCGGCGAATCCGCGCGATCGCCAATGTGCAGCAGAAAGCGGCGAACCTGATCGCGCGCGCCGACCTCGTCCAGCAGGCGCACCAGCGACACCAGTTCATCGGCGGCAAAGGCGTTCGTCTCGGACTCGGTGGGTTGCGGCACTTCGGCGAAGCGCGGCGCGACATCAAGCTTCTCGGCGGCGAGCTGGCCATAGAACGTATTGCCATGGTCGGCGGCCAGGTCGTACCAGACGCGGGCCTGTTCCATGTCGCCCATGGCCTCTGACGCACGGCCAGCCCAATAGGCGCCGCGCGAGCGGCTGATCGGATAGCCGACGCCGTCATAGAAGGTCATGAAATGATCAAGCGCGACCGCCGGCTGGTCGAGCTTGCGAAGCGCCACCCACCCGGCCAGCCAATCGACCTCGTGATGGAACGCGCCGTTGATGTTGGCGTGGTCGGCCAGCAGGCGATAGGCGGTCGCCGCATCGCCGTTATCGAGGTAACGCCGCGCAAGGATCAAACGCTCGCGCGCCCAAAGGTCGGGGTAGACGAGTTCGTCGGGCGAGGGCATCAGCAGCTCGGCCGCCGAATCATCAAACCCCTTGATTCGGCGCCAACGCAGCCGTTCGAAGATCAAGCCGGGATCATCGTGCAATTCAGAAGGCACGCGGTTGATCGCCCCATCGACGCCCGGCTCGCCCGACCGCAGCGTGATGCGCGCGAAAGCCAGCGCGGCCTCGTCCTGTCCGACGCGGTTCAGCATGCGCTTGGCGGAGATCGTCTTGCCTTCCCACAACAGGCGATCCAGCCGCGCAAGGTGATCGTCCAGCGTCAGGCGTGACCTGAAGTACTTCAGGAAGTCGGCTTCTTCCGCTGCCGAAAAGTCGTCCTCGATCCAGGCCGTTTGAACCAGGGCTGTCGCCTCGGCATCCTGACCGCTGCGGATCAGCGCCAAGCCGTAGCGTACGATGCCGGCGGTCTCGACCGGCGGGTATGCCGTGAAGTAGGCAATGACATCGCTCGCCGGCAGGTCATGCGGCATCGCTTCTTCCGCGATACCGCGCAAGGTCGTCAGCCGCGGCCAGTCGGGATGATCCAGCATGAAACCGAGAATTTCGCTGAACGATTCCTCGGTCTCACGGTCCTGCAGGTCGAGCCAATAGATGACCTCGGCCAGGCGCTGGTCGTTGGCGCGCGCGGCCAAGCCATAGGCGTCCTGCCAATTGCCCGCCTCGACTTCCTCGAATGCCTGGGCGTAGAGCGCCTGATCGGATTCGGAAAGCGCGCGCGCCTCCGCGGTGATCGCTACGCTAAGGAACACCGCCAGTACTGTGACAATCCGCCTGATGTTCATACGCGTGAACCTCTGAGGCGCGCCCATGGGGTTATGTCGTCGGATCAAACCGTGAAGGATTCGCCGCAGCCGCACATGCCTTTGGCGTTGGGATTGTTGAAGACGAAGCGGGATTCAAGCTTGTCCTCGTGCCAGTCCAGTTCGGTACCGATCAGAAACATGGTCGCGGTCGGATCGATCAGGATCTTGATGCCCTTTTCCTCAACCACGTCCTCCTTGCCGGTCACTTCCTCGGCATAGTCCATGGTGTAGGAGAAACCGCTACAGCCAGCTGTTTTGATGCCGACTTTCAGACCGATCGCTTGATCGTTCTGGGCGAGCAAGACCTTGGCGCGCTCAGCGGCCTTGTCGGTCAAGGTAAAGAGTTTGCTGTCGGGACTTCCAAACATGGTCCTCGTTCCGCTCCCTAAAGGGCCTAAAACAGCCCGAGTTCTATCTTAGCATATTCCGACAACATCGAGGGGTCCCACGGCGGGTCCCAGACAATCTCGACATCGATATCGGTCGTGCCTTCCACGGTCGCGACGGCGTCGCGTACCCAAATCGGTATCTCCTCGGCGACAGGACAACCCGGCGCGGTCAGGGTCATCTCGACCTTCACAGAACCATCCTGACGCGAATCGATGGCATAAATCAGGCCGAGATCGTAGATGTTCACCGGAATCTCAGGATCGAAGACCGTGCGTATCGCATCGACGATGTCGCTGATCAGCGGTTCGCCCTCCTGCTGCTCGATCTTGGTCGGATCGGCTGCGTCGTCGGGCGTCCAGCTTTCATGGGCCTTCTCGCCCATCGCGGGCGCCGGCGCCGCGTCTTCGGCGGGGCGGGGCGCGGGCGCTGGATCGGGTGTGGGCGTCGGTGCGCCTGGCTGGGTGCGGGTTTCGTCCATGATCACTCCGTCGTCACCGTTCCCTTGCCGTCAATCGCGGCGGTCATGGTATGCCAGGGCAAGGTGGCACACTTGACCCGCATGGGGAATTGCCGAACGCCGGAGAGCACGACCAGCTTCTCCAGGTCCTCATCTTCCGCCGCCATGTCCAGATCGACCGTGTCGTCGGTCACAAGATGATGAAACTTCTCGAACAGAGCCTCGGCCTCGGCCGCCGTCTTGCCTTTGACCAGCTCGGTCATCATCGATGCCGATGCCATGGAAATCGCGCATCCGCGTCCCTCGAAGGCGACATGCTCGACGATGCCGTCATCACTGACGTTCAGGTAGACCGTCAGTTGGTCGCCGCATAGCGGGTTGTCGCCGTCCGCCTGCCGGTTGCACGACGGCGGATGGCCGAAGTTCCGGGGGTTGCGGCCATGGTCCAGGATGACCTCCTGGTAGAGTTCGCGCAGCTCATCCATCAGCCGAACATCTCCTTAACCGCGCCCAGAGCTTCGGCCAGACGGTCGATATCGTCGGTCGTGTTGTAGAGCCCGAACGAGGCCCGCACCGTCGCCGCGATATCGAAGCGCTGCATGACTGGCTGCGCGCAATGGTGGCCGACCCGGACCGCGACGCCTTCGCGGTCGACGATGGTGCCGATATCGTGAGGGTGAACGCCGTCGAGCGTGAACGAAACGATGCTCGCCTTGGCCGGCGCCGTGCCATAGATCCTCAGACCGTCGACCGCCGACAGGCGGTCGGTGGCGTACTCCAGCAGCATGTGCTCGTGATCGGCGATGCGGTCCATGCCGAGATCGGCGACATAATCGAGTGCGGCCTTCAGCGCGATCACCTGGGCGATGGCCGGCGTGCCGGCCTCGAACTTCGCGGCGCCGTTCTTGAACGTCGATTTCTGCAGCGACACCCGCGCGATCATCTCGCCACCGCCCTGATAGGGCGCCATCATGTCGAGCAGCTCGGCCTTGGCGTACAGCGCGCCAGCGCCGGTCGGCCCGTAAATCTTGTGGCCGGAAAAGACGTAGAAATCGCAGTCAAGGTCCTGCACGTCGACATGACTGTGGGTGATCGCCTGGCAGCCATCGACCAGCACCTTCGCGCCAGCGTCATGCGCCAGGCGGATGATCTCGTGGATCGGCGTCACGACGCCCAGCGCATTCGACATCTGGGTGATGGCGACGATCTTGCTGCGTGGCCCTAGCGCGTCGCGATAGGCCGCCATATCGATCTGACCGTCGTCCAGGATCGGGATCGGCACGATGGTGAGAGCCTTTTCCTCGGCGGCCAATTGCCACGGCACGATGTTGGAATGGTGCTCCAGTTCGGAAATCAGGATCTCGTCGCCGGGCTCCAGGTGGTGGCGCGCGTAACTCGACGCCACCAGGTTGACCGCTTCGGTGCCGCCGCGGGTAAAGACGATTTCGTCGTCGCTTGCCGCGTTTATAAACTCGCGGACGCGCGTGCGCGTTGCCTCGAACTTCTCCGTCGCCATCTGGCTTAGGTAGTAAACGCCGCGATGAACGTTGGCGTACTCCTCTTCATAACAATGCCGTTCGGCATCGATGACGACCTGCGGCTTCTGCGCGCTTGCGGCGCTGTCCAGGAACACCAGCGGTTTGCCATAGACCTCGCGTGAGAGGATCGGAAAGTCCTTGCGGATACGCGCGATATCCAGCGGTGCGTTGGCGAGTGGGTTCGAGACGGCGGCCTTGCTCATGACAGCCCGCCTTTCTGCCACGCCGCGACGGTGGCGCGGAACGTGTCGTGCAAGTCCTCGCGGCTGATTTCCTGTAGCGCCTCGTCAACGAAGGCGTCGATCAGCATCGAACGGGCTATCTCTGCATCGATGCCGCGCGAACGCAGATAGAAGAGCGCGTTCTCATCGATCTCTCCGGTCGTCGCGCCGTGGCCGCAAGCGACATCGTCGGCATAGATCTCCAGCTCAGGCTTGGCGTCGATCTCTGCGCGGTCCGACAGCAGCAGCGTCTTGTTGAGCTGGTGGCCTTCGGTGTGCTGGGCGTCCTTGCGGACGATGATCTTGCCCTGGAAGACTGCGCGCGCCTTATCGTCCAAGACGCCCTTGTAGACTTCGTTGGTCGTGCAGTTGGGCACCGCATGATCGATGACGCTTGTCGTGTCGACATGCTGATTGCCGCGCATCAGATAGGCGCCGTTGACCCGGCACCGTGCTTCTTCCTCGGCCAGCAGCACACTGATCTGATTGCGCGACAGCGCCGCGCCAGTCGACAGAATGAAGCTCTCATAGGACGCGCGCGCGCTGACACGGGCTTCGATCGCGGCAATGTGGAACGCCGCCGCCGCTTCGTCCTGGATCTTCAGGTGATGCAGGCCGCCGTCGCGGCCGACCGTGACTTCGCTGACGCCATTGGAGAAGTAGGAACCGGCGCCGCTATGGGTCTCGACAATGGTCGCGCTGGCGCCCTCCTCGACGACGATCAGGAGCCTGGGATGCCAGACCAGATGCTCGTCGCCCGCCGCGCCGACAAAGGCCAGATGTAGTGGTGCGTCGATCTTGGCGCCGGCGGCGACGCGGATCACCAGGCCGTCATCGAGATAGGCGGTGTTGAGCGCGACGAAGGGTTTGCGGCCCAGCGCGGCGACGTGACCGACATGGCTTTCCAGAGCGCCGGGATCGCGGGTGATCGCTTGATCAAACGGCAGGACGGAAAGGCCGTCCGGCAGGCCGTCGAAATCGCTCAGCGCCGCGTTGACGGTGCCGTTGACCAGCACAATGCGGTGGACGTCGCCGTCGAAGACGAGCGACGGCACATCGTCGATGGCGGCCGACCGATCGCCGCTGGCACGCGCGAAGGTCAGCGCGGTCAGCGCACGAAGATTGGTGTACTTCCAGTCTTCGACCTTGGGCGTCGGCAGGCCGAGCGCTTCGTAGCGGTCCAGCCCGGTGCCGCGCAAGGTGTCGAGCCACGGCAGACCGGCGCCGGGCAACCCGGCGCGCAGGTCGCTATAGTTCTCGATGAACGGAACGCTTGTCGTCATCGCCAAGCCTCAGGCTGCCGCCGACACGATGTCGGCATAGCCCTTTTCTTCCAGCTCAAGCGCAAGCGACTTGTCGCCTGAGCGCACGATCTTGCCGGCCGATAGCACGTGTACGTGGTCGGGCACGATGTAATCGAGCAGGCGCTGATAGTGGGTGATCACCAGCATGGCGCGGTCGGCGCGACGCAGGGCGTTGACGCCGTCGGCGACGATCTTCAGCGCGTCGATGTCGAGACCGGAATCCGTTTCATCCAGAATCGCGAGCGACGGTTCAAGCAGCGCCATCTGCAGCACTTCCATGCGCTTCTTTTCGCCGCCGGAAAAACCGGTGTTGACCGCGCGCTTGATCATGTCTTCGCCGACGCCGAGCTCCTTCAGCTTGGCTCGCACAAGCTTCAGGAATTCCATGGCATCAAGCGGATCCTCGCCGCGCGCCTTCCTGATCGCGTTGATCGACTGCTTCAGGAATGACGTCGTCGGCACGCCGGGGATCTCGACCGGATACTGGAAGGCCAGGAAAACGCCCTGCTGGGCGCGTTCCTCCGGCTCCATGGCCAAGAGATCTTCACCCTTATAGAGCACCTCGCCCTTGGTCACCTCATAGCCGCTGCGCCCTGAAAGCACATAGGACAGTGTCGATTTGCCGGACCCATTTGGACCCATGATCGCGTGCACTTCACCGGCGTCGATCTCAAGATCGATACCGTTCAGGATCGCCTGGCCGTCGACGGTGGCGTGCAGATCCTTGATCGAAAGAATGTTCATTACCGTATGTAAGCCCCTTTGCCATGCGCCGTCCTAACCGACGCTACCTTCTAAACTTATGCCGACAAGCTTCTGCGCCTCGACGGCGAATTCCATCGGCAACTCCTGTAAGACTTCGCGGCAGAAGCCGTTGACGATCAGTGTCAGGGCCTCTTCCTCGTCGATGCCGCGCTGGCGGCAGTAGAACAGTTGGTCTTCGCTGACCCGGCTGGTCGTCGCTTCGTGCTCGATGCGCGCGCCGCGGTTCTTCGATTCGATATAGGGCACCGTGTGGGCGCCGCACGTGTCGCCGATCAACAGTGAATCGCACTGCGTATAGTTGCGCGCGCCCGCCGCCATGGCGTTGACGCGGACTTGGCCGCGATAGGTGCTCTGCGACTTACCGGCCGAGATGCCCTTGGCGATAATCCGGCTTCGCGTGTTCTTGCCGATATGCAGCATCTTGGTGCCGGTATCGGCCTGCTGGTGGTTGTTGGTGATGGCGACGGAATAGAACTCGCCGACCGAGTCGTCGCCCTTCAGGATGCAGCTGGGATACTTCCAGGTGATCGCCGATCCCGTCTCGACCTGGGTCCAGGAGATCTTGGCGCGCTTCTCGCAAACGCCGCGCTTGGTGACGAAGTTATAGATGCCGCCAACGCCGTCTTCGTCGCCGGGATACCAGTTCTGCACGGTCGAATACTTGATCTCCGCATCGTCCAGCGCGACCAGCTCGACTACGGCGGCATGAAGTTGGTTCTCGTCGCGCTGGGGCGCGGTGCAGCCTTCCAAATAGCTCACATAGCTGCCTTCATCCGCGATGATCAAGGTGCGCTCGAACTGGCCCGTCTCCGCGGCGTTGATGCGGAAATAGGTCGACAGCTCCATCGGACAGCGCACGCCCTTTGGGATGTAGCAGAACGAACCGTCGGTGAAGACAGCCGAGTTCAACGTCGCGAAGAAGTTGTCGGAATAGGGCACCACCGAGCCGATGTACTGGCGCACCAGTTCGGGATGGTTCTGCACGGCCTCCGAGATCGAGCAGAAGATGATGCCGTCTTTCTCCAGCCGGTCCTTGAAGGTGGTGGCGACGGAGACGCTGTCGAAGACGGCGTCGATCGCGACATTCTTGACGCCGGCCAGGACCTCCTGCTCCTTCAAGGGAATGCCAAGCTTCTCATAAGTCTCCAGGAGCTTCGGGTCGACCTCGTCCAGGCTCTTGGGCCGGTCGGCATCGCTCTTGGGTGCCGAATAGTAATAGGCATCGTTGTAGTCGATCGGCGGATAGCCGACGGCGGCCCAGGTCGGCTCCTTCATGGTGAGCCAGTGGTGATAGGCCTTCAGCCGCCATTCCAGCAGCCATTCCGGCTCGTTCTTCTTGGCCGAGATGAAACGGATGACGTCTTCGTTGAGCCCCTTGGGGGCCCGATCCATCTCGATCTCGGTGACGAAGCCATACTTGTACTTGTCCGTCGCCTCGCTGACGGTCTCGATGGTTTCAGCCTGGATGGCCATCGTCTCTCCTCAATCCCTGTTCAGCGCGCGCTTGCCGGTGCGTTCCGACCGGTCGTATCGGTAAACATGCCCGGCACCGGATAGGCCATGGTCGCCAAGGTAACGCCTTCCAGCGCTTCACGCAGTGCCGTGTTGATCTGGTTCCAGCCGCCGCGCATCGGGCACAGCGCCTCGACATCGCAACTACCCGGATGCTCATCGACACACAAGGTCAGCGCGATCGGTCCTTCGACGGCGGTAACGATATCGGCGACCGTGATATCATCGGGCGCGCCGGTAAGCACATAACCGCCGCGGGCGCCGCGATGGGATTCCAACAGATCGCTCCGGCTCAGCATCTTCAAGAGCTTGCCCACCGCTGGCTCCGGCAAACCGGTGCCTTCGGCGACCTGATGGGCGCTCATCGTCTGGTCGCGGCGATGGGCCATATAGGTCATCACCACTACCCCATAGTCCGCCATGCGGCTCAAGCGGATCATCGTTTTTCCACCCGAATCTATATAGAACCAATTCAGTCCTGTTTATCTGGTCGAAAGACAGGGGCGTGTCAAGCCGGAAATCGCCCAAAACCCTAGTGTTTCTCAGGTTTTGCTCAGTCTCGGGCGACCGGTGGCCGTTGCCCTGAGGCGGCTTTCGATGAAGGTTTCAAGACCATCTGAGCCGCGCACCACGTTGTCGTCGCGCTGGGTCGTCAAGGTGACATCCACGGCACCGGCCGCCTCGGCTAGCTTGGCGGCAGACTCGCAAATGACCGCCATGCCGTGTTCGGCGGCGCGTTCCAGGTCCTTAAAGTCGGCGACATTGTCGGGCATGTGGCACCGGTAGAGGCCTTCGGACGGCGTTGTGATCAGGGCGTCGACCCGCTGGGTCACGCCGCCCGCGACGGCGCCAACGGCGTTGCAGACTTCGGCGTGCTCGGGCACCACCACACTGGTGCCCAGGCGTTGGCCGACCGGCGGGTAATAGGCGGCCGCCGGCGCACCGATCGCGACGATCGGGTGATGCAGCTCCAGCTTCATGGCGAACAGGCGGCCGGTTTCGCCGGAAAGCGGCCGGTCGATGAACAGCTCGGCGGCGCGTCCGGTGGGCAGACTTTGGCCGTATTCCTCGGCGACGGCCGAGGCCAGCAGGGCGCGTGCGGACTGGGTCCTGACCGTCTCGAAAACGGCCTCGCAAAAACTCTCCATATCATCGGGCGCATGGTGGCCGCTGGCCTGCCACTGGCGCAGCCACAGGGTCGCGCCCAGTTCGGCGCCGCGCGGGTCCCATGTTGCCTGAAGCCCGCGCAAATGGGCCGCGTCACTCGGCGTCAGGCGTGACAGGATGACCAGGCCGCGACCGGTCAGGCGGCGCAGCGCCAAGGTTGGCGTCTCGTCCAGGTAGAGTGCCGCGAGCGAAACTGGGCCGTTTTCCAGCCGCTGCCACAGGCGCCGCTGCGACGACGACATGGTGTCGAGCGAGGTGTCGAGTGCGCGCTGGCGAAGCGCGAACTGGCCGTCCCACTGGTTGGCGTAGCCGCGCTCGACCTGGCGTTCCATCTCGCGCAGCACGGCCGGATGACTGCTGGCGAGCAGGCTGAGCGGCACCGCGCGGCGCGGGCCGGCGACCATGCGGCCATGCCCGTCCAGGTTCAGTTCGCTGTCGCCGCCAAGCCCGCTGGTGTGGACCGACACCGCCTCGACCATGGTGCGGAAATCGCCGACTTCCGCGCCATCGCGGCTCAACTGCGGCGTACCCTCGGTCACCAACGCGACGTCGGTCGTGGTGCCGCCGATATCGGAAACAAAGGCGTCGTCGAGCCCGGCAAGCTGGCGCGCGCCAACGACGCTTGCCGCCGGCCCCGACATGATCGTCTCGACCGGCGAGACGAGCGCCACGTCGGCATCGATCAAGGAACCGTCGCCCTTCACCACCATCAAGGGTGCTGCGATGCCATAACCCTGCATCAGGCCCCGCACGGCCAGGATCAGGTCCTGGATCAGGGGGATCAGCCGTGCGTTCAACAGCGCCGTCAGGGCGCGCCGTGGCGCATCCAGGTTTGAGCTCAGTTCGTGTGCACAGGTTACCGGCAAACCGGTCTCCGCGCGGATCAGGTCGCGCACGGCGATCTCGTGGGCGGGATTGCGAACGGCGAACATGGCCGAGACCGCGAAGGCGGCGACACGGCCCTGCTGGGCCTGGGCGAAGTCGCGCACGCTCTCAAGGTCCAGTTCGGCAGTCTCGTCGCCAGTGGCGTCGTGGCCGCCGGCAACCAGGATGGCTGGATCCTGGGCAAGCGCGCTCGCGATGTCGGGCCGTTCGAGGTCGCGCGGCTGATGGCCGACCAGCACCAAGGCGGCGGGGCTGCCTTGCCCTTCAACGATGGCGTTGGTCGCCAGCGTGGTCGAGATCGAGACCAGACCGATCTCCGTGCCGCTCTTGCCGATCACCTTGTCGACCGCACCGCGCACGCCTTCGGTCAGGTCGTGTTTGGTGGTCAGCGACTTTGCCTTGGCCATGACGGTGCCGGTGGCCGTGTCGAACAACACGGCATCCGTGTAGGTGCCGCCGGTATCGATGCCGAGGGTAAGCGCCACGTGGTGTCTCCGAGGGAGGGGTCGGCGGAAGCGGCGAACTATGGCGAAAAGCTTGGCGGGAATCGAGCGTTTGTTGCCGTACAACCACAGCTTTAGGATGGCGCGCAACACGAGGGGAGGAGCTGTTGTCACAGACCATGAGCCATAAGGAACGGACGCTTCGGTTCATCCGGCCGGAGATGGAAACGGTGTTTTCGTTGGAGGAGTACCGTGGCCGGCTGGAGCGGGTGCGCGCGGCGATGGCCGCGGCCTCGATCGACACGCTCTATCTGACCTCGCCGGAAGCCATCTGTTACCTCTCCGGTTTTCGCGCCGAGTGGTATCAGGCCCAGGGACCGAAGGCGTGGCTTCCGGTCAGCGGGGTGGCGGTCAATGTCGATGCCGACGACTTCATCCATTTCGAGGTCCAGAACGAACAGGTCCTGGCCGGCTTCACCGCAATCTCCCGCGACCTCCGTATCTTCGGCGGTGATGCGCAGCCGATGGACTCCATGCTGGAGTTCATCGTCGGCGGCCTGGCGGATGAGGGTTGGCTGAAGGGGCGCGTCGGGCTGGAGATGTTTAGCTACCGTCCCAATCGCGGCGTCAGTGAAATGCTTCAAGCGCTCATGGAAGGCAAGGGCGCGACCGTCGTTGACGGCACCGACATCGTCGGCGGCGTGCGCAAGATCAAGTCGCCCCAGGAAATTGCCTATACCCGCACCGCCGCGCGCATCGGCGATATCGGCATGCAGGCCGCGCGCGATACGATCGGCGCCGGCGTCACCGAGCTCGACGTCTATGGCGAAGTCGTGCGTGCGATGGCGCAGGCGGGCGGCGAGAATCCGTCTATCACCATGCCGGTCTCGTCGGGCGCCAAGAGTGCTTGCATGCATGCGCTGGCATCACGGCGCAAGATCATGGCGGGCGATGTCGTGAACATCGATCTGTGTGGCGTCTATAACCGCTACCACACCAACATGGCGCGCACGTTCTGTATCGGTGAACCGCATCCGGAGGTAGACCGCTATCTAGACGCCATCACCGGTGTGAAGGCGATGCTGGAAGGCGTGATACGTCCCAACCTGCCGGTGCGCGAACTGCTCGACACCATCGAGACCTATTACCGAGAGGCCGGCATCTGGGACGACCAGTGCTGGGTCGGCGGCTACGATCTCGGCATGTCATTTCCGCCCGACTGGGTCGGGCCGTGGTACTACGACGTCCACACCGATCCCGGCGACGAAGTGTTCGAGCCCGGTATGACGACGAACTACGAGGCCAACTTCTACCTGCCCAATCTGGCCGGCATGTCCATGTTCATCGACATGATGGTATTCACCGAAGACGGCGCGGAGTTCCTGCAGCAGACACCGGCAAAACTGCCCGTTATCGCCTGACATGGCCGAACGCCGCCGCCGTCGTCCCAGACGCATCACGCCTGACTATCTCTACAACGCGGCGGTCTATTATCTGGAGCGCTACAGCAGCTCGTCGGAGAACGTGAAGGCCGTCTTGCGACGGAAGGTCTGGCGCGCGGCGCGCGAGACCGATGTCGATCAGGCGCAAGCCGAGCAGTGGATCGACGAGACCGTCGCGAAGCTGGAGCGCGCCGGTATGCTGGACGACCGGGCCTATGCCGACATGCGGGTGTTGTCGCTCAGACGCGCCGGTGAATCAGCCCGCTCGATCCGCATGAAACTGGCCGCCAAGGGTGTCGATGGCGACACGATTGCGGCGGCCCTGGCGCAGGTCGAGCAGGAGAACGACGACTGGATCGCGGCGGCCGCTTATGCGCGTCGCCGCCGCCTCGGCCCGTTTCGCGACCCCGCATCGCGCGAGGAACGCCGTCAACGCGATCTGGCATCCTTGGCGCGCAAGGGGTTCGGTATCGAGATCGCGCGGGCCGTGATCGAGGCTGAGGATGAGGACGCCTTGGATGAACTGCTCGAGGATCGTGCGGGCGACTAGTCTCGTTCGACCTTCCGTTCTTGCACCAGCGCGATGCCGGCCATCATCGCCACGAGTGCGCCCCAGAACCAGGCGGAGTGTGCTTCCCCGAACAGGACCATGCCCCAGACGACACCCAATACCGTGACGACGTACGTGGTCTGAGAGGCAAACACAGGCCCTGTGCGTTGGAGCACGTAGAGGAAGAGCGTGTAACTCGGCGCATTGATCAGCAACATGACAAGCGCCGCCCATTCCGGATCGCCCCACGGCCCATCCATCCAGGTGAAGGTGCCGGTCGCCAACGTGATCGGCAAAAGCAGCGCGGCGCCGGCGATCTGAAAGGCGCCGACCAGCGCGATCGCGTCGATACCCTTGGGGCCGCGCAGGGCGAGAAGCAGGTTCTCGGTCGAATAGCTGGCGGGGATGGCGAGTGCGAAAAGCAGCCAAAGCAAGCCCACCATGCTTTCTTCGAGTGCCGAGGGCAGCATCAGCAACAACACGGCGATGAAACCCAGGCTCAATCCCGTGATGCGTAGGGCCGCACCGCGGTCGATGCCGAGCACGATGGCGGCGCCATAGGTTATCAGCGGCACGAGCGCCATGGTGATAGCGAGCGTGCCGGCCCCGACCTCTGGCGCTATCTCGAAGATCAACGTCGTCGGCAGGGCGGTGCCGAAGATGCCGCAGATCAGATAGAAACCCAGGCTGCGCCTATCCAGTGGAAGACGCTTCTGTCGAAGGGCGGCGTAAGTGAGCAGCATGAGCCCGCCGCCGACGCCCTGCCAAAAGGCCAGACCCAACGCGTGGTGGGGACCTTCTCCAGCGATCTTGCCGAGTGAGAACACCAGGCTCCAGGAACCGCCGCTCAGCAAGATCAGAAAAATGAACCACAGACGTCTGGAACCGGCAGTTGCCGTACTTGGTGTGCTCACGGCGTGTCGGCCCGGCGATGGACGGCACGCTCCCGGACCAGCGCCATGCCGGCCAGCATGCTGAGCAACGCTGCCCAGAACCAGGCGCCGTGGTCTTCGCCCAGCAAGACCATGCCCCAGACGATGCCGGTGAGCACCGAGAAGTAACCGGACATCGAGGCAAAGACCGGTCCAGCCGCGTAGATCAGCGCCAGGAACAGCACGTAACTCAGCACGTTAATGACGAAGATGCCGATCACCGCCAGCTCGGCCTCGTTCAACGGCCAAGTGATGGGGTACCAGGTGTCGGTCGCGATAACGACGGGCGTAATCATTACGCCGCCCATCAGCAGCATGCCGGCCACGAGAGTCGTCGTATCGGTCTGACGCGGGCTCTTGATCGCGACAAAGACGTTCTCGGCCGCATAGCCGAAAGGGATCAGGAGCGCGATCACAATCCATAAGGGATCACCGGCGCCGATGCCGGAGCCGGGCAGGATCAGCATAGCAACGCCGGCAAGACCCAGACAGAGACCCAGCACCCGCACCGGCTGCATGCGGTCGATGCCGAAGATGATCGACAAGGGATAGGCGGCGATCGCGACCGATGCCATCAAGACGGCGACAATCCCGGCGGAAACGTGATGCGCAGAATAAAAAAGCGCGAGTGTCGGGACGATGGTCCCGGCAATGCCGCAGAAGACGTAGAAGCCGATGTGCTGGCGGTCGAGCGGCAATCGTTTGCCGCGGGTAAGTGAGATGAGGAGCACCATGGTGCCGCCCCCAACCGCCTGCCACCAGGTCAGGCCAAACGGGTGGGCGCCGTCCGAGACGGCTGACTTGGCCAATGTCGGCACCAGTCCCCAGATACCGCCGCAGAAGATCAGCGCGAAATAGATCCAAAGCCGGCTCCACAAGACGTGGCGCAGGCTGGATCGCGCAACCGCGTCGTCGCGGCTCAACCGCGTTCTGCCAGGTTGGGCGCCACGCTAGGCCGCGGCCCAGTGGACAGTGGTTAACCCACGAATTGGTTCGGTCATCGGCGCCCCCATGGCGGCATCCTGTCATCGGCGTGTGGGCGCGGCAAGCACCGACGGTTGGGGACGGGTCGTTGCCTGTGCTATGCCGTCGCGCCATGGTTGCCCCGATCCTCGCCCTGCGCGATGCCGCGCTTTTTGTCGATCACAAACCGCTCTTCGAGGGAGTCGGTTTCGGTGTGGAGCCGGGTGCGCGTCTTTGCCTGGTTGGGCGCAACGGCAGCGGCAAGTCGACTTTGCTGAAGATTCTCGCGGGCCGTGTCGAACCCGATCGCGGTGAACGCTTCTTGCAGCCGGGGACACGCGTGGCCTTGGTCGATCAGGAGGCCGTCGAACCGTTGGGGGGCACGGTCGTTCAGTTCGTCGCCGCCGGGCCTGACGGCGATGCCGCCGCCTATCGCGCTGACGCGGTTCTCGATCGGTTGGGACTAGGCGGCGAACGCGATATGGCAACGCTCTCGGGCGGCGAACAAAGGCGCGCCTTTCTGGCCCGCGCCTTGGTTGCCGAGCCCGATGTCTTGCTGCTGGACGAGCCGACCAACCATCTGGACATCGCCGCTATCACCTGGCTGGAGGGTTTTCTTGACGGCTTTCCCGGCGCTGTCGTCACGGTCAGCCATGACCGCGCCTTCCTGCGCAACGTGTCACGCGCCATGCTGTGGCTTGATCGCGGGACGCTGCGTCAGCGCAACCAGGGTTTCTCACAATTCGAGGCCTGGACCGACGAGATCGCCGAGGCCGAAGCGATCGAAGACGCCAGGATCGAGCGGCGCATCGCCGAGGAAGAGCGGTACCGCGAACGCGGCGTCACCGCGCGTCGCAAACGCAACCAACGACGGGTCGCCGCGCTCGCGGATCTGCGCCAGTTACGGGCCGAACGGGCACGCAATGTTGAGTCGACCGCCAAGATCGATGTCGAGGCCGGTGGATCGAAAAGCCGGCTGGTGATCGAGGCGATCGACCTGGCCAAGGCTTACGGTGATCACACGATCATCGCTCACTTCTCGACACGGGTCCTGCGCGGCGACCGGGTCGGTGTGCTGGGCCCGAACGGCGCCGGCAAGACCACGCTGATCCGCCTTCTGACAGGTGACCTGGCGCCGGATTCCGGCCGGTTGCGCTTGGCCAAGGGTTTGGACGTCACCTATTTCGACCAGCGCCGCAAACAGCTCGACCCGGACATGACGCCGTGGCAGGTGCTGCAGCCCGGCGGCGGCGATCACCTGATGGTGCGCGGCCAATCACGCCATGTCGTCGCCTATCTGAAGGATTTTCTGTTTGCCGAAGCCCAGGCGCGCCAGCCGATCCGCACCCTTTCCGGCGGTGAGCGAAGCCGCCTGTTGTTGGCGCGGTTGTTCGCTGAGACCAGCGATCTGCTGGTCATGGACGAGCCGACAAACGATCTCGACATGGAGACCCTGGATCTCCTGCAGGAAGTGCTGAGCGACTTCCCGGGCACCGTGCTCTTGGTCAGCCATGACCGCGACTTCCTCGATCGGCTGGTGACGTCGACCCTCGTGTTGGAAGGCGGTGGCAAGGTCGACGAATACCCCGGCGGCTATGACGACTATCTGGTGCAACGGGACACGAGTGGACGAACCGAGCGATCGGAGGCGGTCGCGCGCGGCAAACCGCAGGCGACATCGCCGCGGCAAGGCGCGCCGCGACAACGGTTGACCTATAAGGATCAGCGCGAGCTTGACATGTTGCCGAGTCGCATCAGCGATCTTGAAGATCAGATCGCCCGTTGCGAGGCCGTACTGGCGGATGCCGATTTCTATCAGCGTGATCCCGGCGGGTTCGAAGCGGTCAGTGCGGAACTGGGGCGCTGCCGCGACGAACTCAATGCCGCCGAGGAACGCTGGCTGGAACTGGAAGGCCAGCGCGAGGCGTTGTCATCCGCCGATGGTCAGGGTTGAGCAGGCCGCTGCTCCATGACGATCAGGTAGAACGTCTCACCGCTTTCCAGCGCGACAACCTCATGCACCCGACGCAACAGGCCGGCGGCGGCCAGGTCTTCGGGACCGCTGCTGATTGTCGCGACAAAGCGGTGCGGAAAGACGGGTCTAAAAGCGCAGACGCCTGAGACACGGGCGACCTCGGCGCGGTGCTTGGCACGCTCGACCATCTCACCGAAGCCATGGCGTTCGGCGATAGTGACGCGCCCGACCTCGAGAACGTGCAGGTGATACTCGTTGGCCAGTTCGGCGACTTCGACAGCGGTGTCGCGATCGATGCAGGCGAACACGATCTCGCTTGCGTGTCCGGTAATGGGAACCCCCGACAACAGGGCAACGAGCGCGGGAGCGGCTAAGCGACGCGACCTTGCGGCCAATACTCGTACTCCATGCTGCGGGCGGCACGTGCCGCGACATCGGCGCCGTGCAGTCGTTCGATCACAAAAAGCGCCATATCGATGCCGGCGGAAACGCCGGACGAGCAGATGATGTCGCCGTTGTCGACATAGCGCGCGCCTTCCTGCACATCGACATCGGGCTCGATCGCGCGCAGCCAGTCATAGGTCGCCCAGTGGGTCGTCGCCTTGCGACCCTTCAGAAGACCGGCCGCGGCGAGAACCTGGGCGCCGGTGCAGACAGATAGCGTGAGGTCGGTCTCGGCGTGACGCTGCTTGAGCCAAGATGTGATGTCCTGACGTTTGGTCAGGGTGCGCGTCCCCGCGCCACCGGGCACAAGCAGGATCTCGAGGGATGGTAGATCGCCGAAGCCGTGCCGCGGTGTCATGATCAGCCCGCCGGTCGCCGTCACCGGCGCGCGGGTCTCGGCCAACAGAAATACATCGAAGAGCGCTTCTTCATCATCCGTTTCGGCGCACAGAAAGGCTTCGAACGGACCGACCGTGTCGAGCGGCTCGACGCCGTCGAAGACGAAGATGCCGACAGATTTGGTTGCTTGTGTCATCGCGTGATGATGCGCGATCGGTGGGGTTCCGTCTAGTTGTCGCGCGGGTCCAGCGCGTCGCGCAGACCATCGCCCAGGAAGTTCAGACTGAACAGGGTGGCGGTCAGGAAGAGCGCCGGGCAGACCAGCATCCACGGCGCCGTCTCCATGACATCGGCGCCTTCGCTGATCAGCACGCCCCAGCTTGTCATCGGTTCCTGAACACCCAGACCCAGAAAGCTCAGGAACGATTCGAACAAGATGACCTGTGGCACCGTCAAGGTCGCGAAGACAACGACGGGGCCGAGCGCATTGGGCACGATGTGGTGAGCCAGGATACGTAGCGGCGGCGTGCCGAGCGCGCGCGCGGCGCGGACGAAGTCCTTTTCCTTCAGACTGAGTGTCTGGCCCCGCACAATGCGCGCCATGTCGAGCCATGAGACCGCGCCGAGTGCGACGAACAGCAGGTAGATGTCGCGGCCGAAAAAAACCATCAGCAGGATGACGAAGAACATGAAGGGCAGCGCATAGAGTACGTCGACGGCACGCATCATCATGCCGTCGACCCGCCCGCCGACGTAACCGGCGACCGCACCCCAGGTAACGCCGATCAAGACGGCGACCAGGCTGGCGGCAAGGCCGATCGCGAGCGAGATCCTGCCGCCGATCAGGATCCTCACCAGGAGGTCACGCCCATTCGCGTCGGTGCCAAACGGGTGACCGGCACCGAAATCTGGCGGCGTCTGCAGATTGTCCCAGTCAACATCGTCGAGCGCAAAGGGGCTGAACCAGGGCCCGACGATGCAGGCGGCGGCTATGATCAAGAGGACCGTCGCGCCCAGCATGGCGGTGCGGTTGCGCCGCAGCCGGACCCAGGCGTAACCGGCCGGCGACCTGACCGGCTGCCGAAGCAGGGCGTCAGTCATAACGCACCCTGGGATCAATCAGCGGGTAGAGAAGGTCGACGATCAAGTTCAGGATCACGATCAAGACGGCGTAGAAGATCACAACACCCATGACCAGCGTGTAGTCGCGGTTCAAGGCGCCCTGGACGAAGTAGCGGCCCAAGCCCGGAATACCGAAGATCTGCTCGATGACGACGGAGCCGGTGATGATCGCCGCCGTCGCCGGCCCCAGATAGGACACGACAGGAAGCGCGGCGGCCTTCAAGGCATGGTGCGCGACGATACGGGCATCGGACATGCCCTTGGCGCGGGCGGTGCGGATGAAGTCGGCGCGCAAAACCTCCAGCATGCTGCCGCGCGTCAGCCGGGCGACATAGGCGATCTGGGGCAGGGCCAGCGCGATGATCGGCAAGAGAGCGTGAGCCAGGCCGCCCCAGCCGCCGACCGGCAGCCAACTCAGGTAAACGCCGAGCACGAGCGTCAACAGCGGCGCGACAACGAAATTGGGTAGCGCGATGCCGGTCATGGCCAGCGTCATGACGCCAGCATCGACCATGGTGTTGCGGCGCATGGCCGCATAGGCGCCGGCAGCGGTGCCGGCGAGGACCGCGAGGATGATCGCGGCGAGACCAAGTTGTGCGGATACCGGGAACGCGGACCACAGGAGCTCGGTAACGGTGAAGTCCTTGTAGCGAAACGACGGGCCGAGATCGCCGGTCAGAAGGTCACCGAGATAGCTGACGAACTGTTCGCTGAGTGGTGCGTCCAACTTGTAGGCAGCTTCCAAGTTGGCGGCGATTTCGGGTGGTACGCTGCGTTCGCTGTCGAAGGGTCCGCCGGGCGCCAGACGGATCATGACAAAGGCAATCACGATGACCGCGAACACGGTCGGGATGGCGCCGATCAGGCGGCGGATCGAATAGGCGTACACGCTTAGCCGGCCGCGTGGTTGCTGGGTAGGCTCAAGACTCTTCGTCGATCCACAGGAAGCGCGTCGGATGGACATCTTTGACGTTGTTCATCCAGCCCCCGACATGCGGTTTGACCATGTGCTGGGTCGTGTAGTGGTAGATCGGGATCAGGGCGGCGGCGTCCAGCAGCACGTTCTCGGCTTGCGCCAGCATTGCCGCGCGTTCCTCGACATCGGTTCGAAAAGCCGCCGCGCGCACGAGCTCGTCGAACTCAGGGTCGGCGAAGCCGGGCGTGTTCATCGGCCCGGCGTCCGACAAAAACAGCTCCAGGAAGGTGTTGGCGTCGTTGTAGTCGCCTATCCATCCGGCGCGTGCGACCTCAAAGTTCTTTTCGTCGCGCGAAGCCAGATAGACCTTCCATTCCTCGTTGCGCAGCGTTGCCTCGACGCCCAGCACCTGTTTCCACATCGCGGCGATCGCGATGGCGATCTTCTTGTGGTTGTCGCTGGTGTTGTAGAGGATCTCGACGGTCAACGGGTTATCCGACGAATAGCCGGCTTCTTGGTAGAGCGCTTTGGCCTTGGCCTCGCGCTCTTCCTTTGACAACGCGGCGACGTCGGGCACCTGGTGCGTGTAGTTCATGACGCCCGGCGGCACGAAGGCATAGGCCGGCACCTCGCCGGCGCGCGTGATCTTTTCGGTCAGAAGGTCGCGGTCGATGGCCAGGCTCAACGCCTGGCGCAGCGCCGGATTGCCGTTGAACGGCGCCGCGGCGGTGTTAAGTGCGTAATAGTAAGTGCCGAGATAGGGGAAGTTCTCGAACTCGTCGTTCAGATTGTCGATGAGCCAGGCGACCTGATCGGCGGGGACGTCGTAGGTGATGTCGAGTTCGTCCGCCCGGTAGCGTTTCAGCTCCTGGCCGACATCCTCCGTCGGGTAGTAGTAGACCGTCTCGATCTGCACCTCGTCGGCGGCGTGAAAGGCCGGGTTCTTGCTGAGCTTGATGCGATCCTGTGGCGCCCAGTCCTCCAAGACGTAGGCGCCGTTCGACACCATGTTGCCGGGCTTGGTCCATTGATCGCCGTGCGCCTCGACGCTCTCGCGATGCAGCGGGAACGCCATTTGGTGGGTCAGCATATCCAGGAAATAGGGCGTCGGCGCTTTCAAGGTGATCTCAAGCGTCAGATCGTCGACGGCGCGAACGCCGAGCTCATCCATGTCATCGATGTCGCCGCGCGTGATCGCCTCGGCGTTGTTGATGGGATAGAGAATGAAGGCGTAGTCGGCGGCCGTCGCGGGCGCCAGGCCGCGACGCAACGCGTAAACGAAGTCGTGCGCGGTCACGGGGTCATCATTCGACCAGCGGGCATCGGGACGCAGGGCGAATGTGTAGACCAGGCCGTCATCGCTGACTGTCCAGCTCTCGGCCGCTCCGGGCAGCAGACCGGCGTCAGGGCCAAGCGTCACCAAGCCTTCGAACAGATCGCGCTGGATGTTGGCTTCCGACACGCCCGACGAGCGATGAATGTCGAGGCTTTCTGGCTCGGCGCCGTTGCCGATGTGGATGGCGGACGCCAATGCCCATCCAGGCAGCAGAACCAAAAGCGCCAGTGCCGCCCCAACGAACCTACCGAACGCCAATCGCATCACCGTCTCCCGTCACCTCCGAGCCCTCGGTTCGAATCGTAACGGTAAGGCGGACTCCGCGTCCACGGATGAAGCGTCGATTGACGAGGTCCGAAGCTTATTCTTCGGTCACGTTGCCTTCGATGATGGTGAACGGGTGGGTCGCGCCGCCGTTCTCGGACTTCCAGTACAAAGTCCCGTCCATGTCGACGACGGTGTAGCAGTTCTCAGCACCGCCTCTCCATGTCGAGCAATAGTAGCCGCTGTCGTTGATGCGCCACGTGCCCCAATCGCCGGGACTGCCGTCGGCCTTGTAGAGCGTTCGGCCGGTATCGGAGAAGTATTGGATGTAGTGGGTATCGCCCCACATGCCGTCGATCGAGTTCCCGGTCAGCAGTTCCCGCAGTTCCTCACCGCTGACTTCTGCTTCGTTGGCATTGACCGGCCCCACGGCCAGAACAAACAGAACGCCTAAAGCGATCCCAGTACGCGCCCAGGGCATAGAGAATGCTCCCTTGTTCTTGTTGCTGCGTTGCGCCTTGACTATCCCACAGCGGCCAAGGCGGGCGAATCAATACTGTTTGAAATTTCTGACGGCTGACCACCACGTTTGCGGGTGCGGGCTTCGAACAGGCGTTCGCCCATCAAGGGCGGCATCATATCGAGCGCCGACAGAATTCCGACGACATGCGACCGTTGCCGTTGGTTGCGCGCCAGCATGAACCGCACGACCGCCGTCAGGCCGATCTTGATGCCGTTCGACGCGGTGACCGTCTCATCGGCGGCGGCCGTGCCAATCCGCTTCACGGCCGCCATCAAGCGGGCGTCCAGCAGCGAGCGGGCCTTCAGCAGCACCGCGAAGTCCATGGCTTCGAACCGTGAGACATAATTGTCGACCTCGCGGCCCTCCAACCGGTCGAGCCATCGGCAATCGACCGCCATGGTCCGACACAGGACATCATGAACCTTCGACCGCGTTTCCTGGTGGCGTTCAAACGTTCCCGTTTGCTCCGCCTTGAGCAGGAAATCGGTCAACTGAACATTGGCCCATTGGTGATATCGCGCCCGCGGCATCAACGACGTGACCAGCATGATTAGTACTCCAAACCCGGGCCTTAAGATGCAAGAGCTATGCCAGGGTTGGAGGCGTAATCCGGCCCGAAACTGATTCAAACCGGGACGCCAAAGCGTCAGGACGACCGGTTTCGGGCCATTTGGGCCAGATTGGCCCCTTTCGGTCTCAGTGAGACAGGATTTGACTTAAGAACAGCCGGGTGCGCTCGTTCTTCGGATTGGCGAAAAACTCGCTCGGCGGCGCCATTTCGACGATTTCGCCCTCATCCATGAAGACCATGGTATCGCCGACGGTACGGGCAAAACCCATTTCATGGGTCACGCACAGCATGGTCATGCCTTCGTTGGCCAGTTCGACCATGACATCCAGCACTTCCTTGATCATTTCAGGATCAAGGGCCGATGTCGGCTCGTCGAACAGCATGATCTGGGGCTTCATGCACAGGGATCGTGCGATCGCGACGCGCTGCTGCTGACCGCCGGAAAGCTGGCCGGGATACTTACTGGCCTGTTCGGGGATCTTGACCCGCTCCAAATACATCATGGCCGTCTCTTCGGCCTCTTTTTTGGCGATCTTGCGTACCCAAGTAGGCCCCAAGGTCAGGTTTTCCAGCACGGTAAGGTGCGGAAACAGGTTGAAATGCTGAAAAACCATGCCGACTTCGCGCCGAATCGTGTCGATATTCTTCAAATCGTTGGTCAATTCGGTGCCTTCGACCAGGATATGGCCGCGCTGATGCTCTTCCAGCCGGTTGATGCAGCGGATCATGGTCGACTTGCCCGAACCGGAGGGTCCGCAGATCACCACGCGCTCGCCCTGACGCACTTCCAGGTTGATGTCCTTGAGCACGTGAAACTCGCCATACCATTTGTGGACGTGGCGTAACTCCACGGCGTGGCTCAAATTGGGACGCTCTTCAGCACTGGCCATAACAACTCCTCCGTTAGTGCGAATGACCGCGCGTCAAGTCGCGCTCCAGCCACTGGCTGTATTTTGACATGAAGAAACAGAAACAGAAGTAGATGAGGGCGCAAAACACGTAACCCTCAACGAAGAACGGTCTCCATTCGATGTCCTGGAAGGCGACGCGCGTGGTCATCAGGAGGTCGAACAGGCCGATGATGACGACCAGCGAGGTGTCCTTGAAGCCGCCGATGAACGTGTTGACCATGGGTGGAATGGTTATCCTGAGCGCCTGGGGCAGGATGATCTTGCGCATCGACTGCCAATAGGTCAGCCCAAGCGCATCAGCCGCCTCGTACTGGCCCTTGGGGATCGCCTGCAGGCCGCCGCGGATGACCTCCGCCAGATAGGCCGCGGAAAACAGGATGATGCCGACCTGGGCGCGCAGCAATTTGTCGATGGTCAGGCCCTGGGGCAGGAACAGCGGGAACATGACGGATGCCATGAACAGGATGCTGATCAAGGGAACGCCGCGAATAAGCTCAATATATCCGATACATAGAGCCTTGATGGCGGGCATTTCCGAACGCCGCCCCAGCGCCAGCAGGATCGCGATCGGAAACGCGCCGGCGATGCCGAAGGTGGCCAGGAACAAGGTCAGCGGCAGGCCGCCCCACTGGCTCTGGTCGACATAGGTCAGGCCGAAAATGCCGCCCCACATGAGGATGGCGACCGCTGCCAGGCCGACGACCCATCCGGCGATCAGCGGTCTGCCCCAAGCCCGCCGGAAGCAGCTTGTCAGCACAAGGGCCAGGAAGATGATCATGGCGATCAGTGGCCGGTCGTGCTCCTCCCAGGGGTAAACGCCGAACAGGATGAACCGGTACTTTTCGTAGATGAACGCCCAGCAGGCGCCTTCCGCTGCTTTACAGGTGTCTGGCGAGGCATCGCCCCAGACCGAATCGACGAAGGCCCAGGTAATGATGCCGGGGATGGTCTCGATGATGATCCAGACCGCGATGCCGGTCAGGATGGTGTTGAACCAAGAGCTGAACAGGTGTGCCCGAAGCCAACCGATCGCGCCGACCGACTGCCGCGGTGGGCGTACCATTTCGGGACTTTCTATGGCCGAATCTGACACGTCAGCGCTCCACCAGCGCAATGCGCTTGTTGTACCAGTTCATGAACAGCGAGATGGACAGGCTCAAGGTCAGGTAAACCGCCATGATCACGGCGATTCCCTCAATCGCCTGGCCGGTCTGGTTGATTGTCGTGCCGGCGACCGAGACGATGTCGGGATAGCCGATGGCGACCGCCAGAGAGCTGTTCTTGGTGAGGTTGAGATACTGGCTGGTCATCGGCGGAATGATGACCCGCATGGCCTGGGGCAGGGCGATGAAACGCAGGATCTGGCCGCGCCTGAGGCCCAGCGCGCCGGCCGCTTCCCACTGTCCCTTGTTGACCGCCAGAATGCCGCTTCTGACGATCTCGGCGATGAAGGCGGCCGTGTAGAGGGTCAGGCCCAACCACAGCGCTAGGAACTCGGACGAGACATCGACACCGCCCTGGAACGAAAAGCCCTGCAGTGCCGGCGTGTCGATCGAGGTCGGGAAACCGGTCGCCGCCCAGCCCAGGAAGATGAACATCACAAAGATGCCAATCGACGGCCACATGACCGGTTTGGTCTCGCCGGTGGCGTCGTGAATGCGCTTGCTGCGCTTCAGCAGGACCCATGTCACCACGGTGGCTAACAGGATGCCGACAAGCGGACCGAGATAGGCCCAGTCGTCGGGCACAGGCACATTCAGCCCGCGATTCGACAGGTGGAACCCGAGAAACGGCCCAAGCGCGTCCTTCGCCCGTGGCAGTGTCGAGACGATCAGCGAGTACCAGAAGAACAGCTGCAGCAGCAGCGGGATGTTGCGCAGCACCTCGACGTAGATCGAGGCGATCTTGGCGATCAGCCAGTTATGCGATAGCCGCATGACACCGACGATGGTGCCGATGATCGTCGCGAAAAAGACGCCGATAACGGCGACCTTTATCGTGTTCAACAGGCCGACAATCAGCGCGCGCAGGTAGGTGTCGGTCGGCGCGAACGGGACGATCGCTTCGCCGATGGCAAATCCTGACTCAGCATCGAAGAAGCCGAAGCCGCTGGCGATGTTCTGTCGCGCAAGATTGGAAAGGGTGTTGGAGACGAGGAACGCGGCGAGCAGCACGACGCCGCCGACCACGACGATTTGCCAGAAGATCCCGCGAATGACGGGGTCGTTCCAGAAAGCAGGACGCGACGGTTTGACGTCCCCGGGATCGCCCGTATAGCTAGACATGGCGCTAAAGCGTCACCGCCGCCCTGCTTGTCGGCAGGGCGGCGGTTTGGCTTTATTGGTTAACGGATCGGCGGTGCGTACATGAGGCCGCCATCCTTCCACAACGCATTGATACCGCGCTGGAAGCCAAGCGGCGTATCAGCGCCAACATTGGCTTCAAAGATCTCGCCGTAATTGCCGACCTGGGAAACGATGTTATAGGCCCAGGCTTCGTCAAGACCCAGCGCTTCGCCCATGCCGGCGGCTGTGCCGGTCACGCGCTGCACATTGGGATCTTCGCTGTTCATCATGTCGTCGATGTTGCCGGAGTTGATACCCAGCTCTTCGGCCTGCAGGGTCGCGAAAACCGACCACCTAACGACATCGAACCATTCGCTGTCATCGTTACGCACGGCCGGGCCCAAGGGCTCCTTGGAGATGATTTCCGGCAGGATGACATAGTCAGCGGGATTCGGCGCATCGGTGGCGCGGATCGACGCCAGGCCCGACGCGTCTGTCGTATAGGCATCGCAGCGGCCTTCGAAGAAGGCGGTCTTGGATTCTTCAAGACCTTCGAACACCACCGGCTCGAACGACATGCCGGTCGCGCGGAAGAAGTCGGTCAGGTTCTTCTCGGTTGTCGTGCCGGTCTGCACGCAGACAGCGGCGCCATCCAATTCCATGGCCGATGAAACACCCAGATCGGCGGGCACCATGAAGCCCTGGCCGTCGTAGAAGGTGACGCCAACAAAGTCGAGGCCCAGCGTGGTGTCGCGGGTCAAGGTCCACGTCGTGTTACGCGACAGCAGATCGACTTCGCCCGACTGAAGGGCTGTGAAACGCTGCTGCGCGGACAGCGGTACGAACTCGACCTTTGACGCATCGCCGAGCGTGGCGGCCGCCACGACGCGGCAGAAATCGGCATCAAGGCCGGTCCAGTTGCCTTGGCTGTCGGCAATCGAAAAACCGGCAAGACCGGTGCTGACGCCGCAGCGCACGACGTCGCGTGACTTGATCTCGTCGACGGTCGCGCCGGCAAACGCCTGGCTTGCCGCCAAAACAGCCGCGGTTGCCAGTCCCAGAATTTTCAGTGAGGTCATCATTGTCTCCCCAGTTACACCCCAATTCGTGCGGCCCCTTGTTTCTAGTCCGGCCGCTTCGTGTCAGCATAGGCGTGCCTTTTACGCGAGGTCCACCACTTTCTCGGCTTTGAATGGTTCCAATTTTTACTATCTATTCCAGTGCCTTACCGCTGGCCGTCAAATGCCGGGCGGTTGTAAACAGCGCAAACAGGACGCCCGCACTGACCGTCACGGCCAGCAGGCCGTTGGGATTCCAGAGACTCATCGCAAATCCGCCGACGATCGGACCCACGAGTGTTCCCAGCTCATAAGTAAAGATGAATGTCGCGTTCGCGCCGGCCAGTTCATCCTTCGCGAAACGCTGCCCGACAAGCGCCAAGCCGCATGTGTAGATGCCGCCCATGACGCCGCCCCAAATGAAGAGCAGAACCCATCGCAAGATCACGTGATCGATGACGAAGGGCAGCGCGACGGTACCGAGCGCGACCAGAACGGCGAACACGATCAGCAGCAGGCGGCGATTGACGAGATCGACCAGGAACCCGATCGGGTACTGCATCGTGACGTGGCCGAGCGACATGACGATCAGCATGACGATCGCCGATTTTTCGTCGAAACCCAGGCGCTGCACATAGATTACGAAGAATGCGAACAGGCCGCCAAGGACGAAACCGTCGGTCAGTGCCGCGCTCATGGTGGCGGGCGCGCGCCGGATCGCGCCAAAGATGCCGAAACCTTCGGTCGCCTTGATACCCGGCGCCAGGTTGTGGGCGAACACCAGCGGAAAAACGGCTAGCGCCATGGCGGCGCAGATGATGAAAAACGGCAGGTAGCCTTCAGAGCCCACAAAGTAGAGCACGCTCAATCCGGCCAAGTAGCCGCCGGCAAGAGCGGTGACATAGATCCCCATGACCCGGCCGCGAATACGGTCTTCGACAATGGTGTTGATCCAGGTTTCGCTGACGACCCAATGAATCGCGATGCCGATGCCCATGATGAAGCGCAGCGGAAACCACGCCCAGACGTTGTTAAACACCGGGAGCAACGCGAGCGAAAAGATCATCAATACGAAGCCCAGATAGAGCGTTCGCATCGTGCCATAGCGGTTGACGATAACCGGCGCCGCCAGTGTGAAGATCAAGAGACCCAGCGACGCCGACGCCGTGTTGAGACCGATCAAAACGGTATCCGTGCCTCGGCGTTCCAGGATCAGCGCCAGTAGCGGCATGCAAATGGAGAAGGTCAGGGAGGCGGCAAAGGCACTGGCGATGACCGCCGCCAGACTGCGGTAGCGCTCGCCCTTCGACATGGGCCGAGGTGCGTCGGGCTCGCGCTCGATGGGAATGTCGAACCGATCGTCGCTCATCGGCCTGGCTTTCGCGCCTTGACCGACATGACCCGGCCGGCTTGTGGCGGTCGCGGTAGTTCGGCGTGCTGATCCATCAACGCTGCGAAGGCGTTATGAATGTCGTCGCGCATGGGCGCGACTTTTCTCGTCTCGGTGTCGACCGACAAAAACATGATCTCGTTGGTCGCGGCCAGATAACCTTTTTCCGCATGGTACATGCGGTGCAGGTAGTGAAGGCGTTTGTCGTCGATGCCCAGCATCTGACTATCGAAGCGCAGGGGATCGCCTTCGAAGAGTTCACGCTCGTAGGTCACGTGCATCTCGACGATGAAGAAACCGTCGGTGAAATGGCCGTCCTGCCAAATCTGCGGCGTGACAAGCAGGAACAGGTTGTCGGTCGCTAGGTCGAATGCCGTGACGTAACAGGCGATGTTCATATGGCCGTTGAAGTCGATCCACTCGGGTTTCACCCGAACATCGAGATCATCATGCGTGACAAGCGCCGAGCCGGTTGATGGCATGCTCAGGCTTGAACCATGATCGTATTGAAGTAGGCGAGCAGCGACTTGGCGTCCAAGGGTTGCGCGCGATAGCCGACGTAACCGTCAGGGCGGATCAGATAGAGGCAGGCACGATCCGCACCATAGCGACGGTGCAGCGCGGCCTCCGTATCGACAACCCGGATACCGTCCCACGTCGTCGGCAGGGCTTCGTCGCCGGTCGTGATCAAGATCAGGCGGAGCTCGCGAACCACGTCGTCGGGCAGGGCCGACAACACCGCGTCGCGCGCGCCTTCATCACCGTCATCCATGGTCGTACCGGCGAAGAACACCAGGGCATGCGTGGGCCCGCGCAACAGGTCGAACAGGGTGACGGCAGCACCGTCTTGCGGGTCCATGAGATCGCCGTCGGGTGCACGCTGTCCCGGCAGAGGACCATGAGCGAAGGCGCGCGTTCCGCCGCTGCGATGCTCGCTAACAATCGCGCTGTCGCGGTAGCCGACCGCAAGCTGCGAGGCATCGGTGCGCATGCGCTCCTGCACCACTTCCATGCTTGTGAGCAGACCGGCGAGCTTGTCGCGCAGGTGGCGAGCCACAGGATTGCGCAGCGTAATCGCGCGCGTGGCAAAGCCGGTGCTTCGCAGGACGGCCGCGCCGATCGGATGGCGTTCGCCGTTGTAGCTTTCGATCAGCGCATCGGTGGCGCGGCCCCGTATGGCGAGTCCCAGCTTCCAGGCCAAGTTGTAAGCATCTTGAATGCCGGTGTTCATGCCCTGGCCGCCTGCCGGGCTGTGAATGTGGGCGGCATCACCGGCGAGGAACACGTGGTCGACACGGTAGTGATCGACCTGACGCTCGCTGATGCGGAACGCCGTCATCCACGCGGGGTCGCTCACCTTGCCGGTAACCGGCGCTCTTTCATCGATGATCGTCTGCACCATGTCGAGCGTCACGTCGCTGTCCTCGTCGGCCTCATCGGCAATGATGCGGGCTCGGCCGCCGGCCAGCGGCGCGACAAAGAGGAGTCCGTGATCGGTCAAACTCGCGGTGAGCTCGTCGTCTGGCCGGTCCCAGTCCAGTTTCACATCGGCCAGCATGAAGGTCTGTGGGAAGGCATCGCCTTGGAACTCCAGGCTGAGCGCGTGGCGCGTCGTACTGTGTGCGCCGTCGCATCCGACCAGGCAGGCCGCGCGTACCGCCTCTTCGACACCATCGTGTTCGATCGTCGCGGTGACCCCGGCGTCGTCCTGATGAAAGCCGGTCATCGTGGTGACGCGCTCTACGTTGCCGCCCAGGCTCGACAAATGATCTATCAGGATCTGTTCGGTCTTGCTCTGCTCCAGGCTCAAGATATAGGGGAACGGTGAATCGAGCTCGTCCATGACCAGCGAGCTGATGCACTTTCCGTTCGAGAATATGCCGGCGCCATGAAGAATGACGCCGTTGGCGATTGCCTTTTCGGCGATGCCGATGTCTTGGAAGATCTCCATGGTCCGGGCGTGAACGGCGAGCGCCTTGGAGAGCGTGGTCGGACCGTCGGCGCTCTCGATCAGGCGGACCTTCGCGCCGTGACGAACCAGTTCGCAAGCCATGAACAGACCGACTGGTCCGGCGCCGACGACCAGCACGTCGATATCGTTTGTCACCGTCTGGACTCCACTATCCCCAATTCGCGCGCACTCTAGCTTGGTTTGTCCCTTGGATGCCAAGTGAGTCGTGCGGTCGCCGCCCGCTCTCTATCGGTGAGTAGAGCAATTCACCTGATTTGATGTCATCGCGAAGCGATTCCATTGAAACAGGATCTGCTCTATGCAGGAGTTCGGCGCCATTCCGGCGCGGGCAGATCATCCGTGGATAACATCCCTCGCGGTATCGGCTACTTTCTGCTGTCGCTGATCTTCTTCGTGTCGCTCGACACGGTGGCGAAACACCTATCGCAGATCTATCCGCCGATCGAAGTGGCCTGGGGCCGTTACATCTTCGCCCTGGCGATCCTGCCCTTGATCCTGACGCCGCGGCGCATGGTGCAGGCGGCGCGCACGACGCGGCCCGGCCTTCAGCTCTTGAGGTCGCTGCTGCTGGCGATCACGACCTATCTCTTCTTCCTGTCGGTCAAGTACATCCCGCTGGCCGATGCGGTCGCGATTGGTTTTGTCGCACCGCTTCTGACAACCGCGCTCGCCATACCGCTGCTCGGGGAAAAGGTTGGCGCGCGCCGCTGGACGGCGATCGTCGTTGGACTGGTTGGCGCCATCATCATCATGCGGCCGGGCCTGGAGATCCGCCATTGGGCCTACTTTCTGCCCATTGGAACCGCGGTCTGCATGGCGTTCTTCACCATCCTGACCCGCATCCTGGCGCGCCACGATGGCTCGGACACGACGCTCTTCTATACCGCCATCGTCGGCGCGGCGGCGCTCAGCATCGCGGTGCCGTTCGTCTGGGAAACGCCCGCGCCATGGGACTGGGCGCTGTTCGCGCTGGCCGGCATCTTCGGCACCGGCGGCCACTTCAGCCTGATCCTGGCCTACCGCTATGCGCCGGTGTCGCTGCTGGCACCCTTCACCTTCCTGCACATGGTGCTCGCGGTGATCTTCGGGCTGATCTTCTTCGGCAACTTCCCGGACGCGCTGACGCTGACCGGCGCCGCCGTGGTCGCCGGCGCCGGCATCTATGTCTTCAGGCGGGAATCACTGTTGCGGCGTAAGCCCGCCCCAACAGGCGATCAGGGCTGAGGTTCTTCGCCCATCATGCCGCCGATCATCGGCCCCATATCGTTGCCGTTCAACAGGATCTGGCCCTCGGGCGTGAAGTTGAAGGCGTAGTCGTGGACCGAACGGCCGTCGACTTCCGTGCGCGCGCCCATGGACTGCATCATGGTCAGTGTCGTCACCATGTCCTGGGCGTCGGGATCCTTGCCCGCGTCGGCCGATAGGTCCTTGACGGCCTGATCCAAACCGACGATCTGCAGATCGATCGCGCCGACGGCGCCATAGGGCGATTCCGCCGATGCGGCGACCTCACCAACCATGGTCGCGTCGAGCGCTTCGCTGTTGTAGTTGAACGCCTTTATGCGGAAGACGCTGCCGGAGCTGACGAACTGCTGCTGCATGCCCAATCCCAGGAACATCAGCGACATCTCCATCTGCTCTTCAAAGGTCGACGGATCGGCCGCCGCGCCTTCCATCATCTCCATCACCATGGTCATGGCTTGTTCAAGCGGCAGGCGGTCGAACTCTAGAGCGACCTCCATTTCGGTCGGCAGATAGGCGTCCGGCACCTCTTCGTCGGTGGCGGCTTCAAGGCCGGTGTGACCGTAGTTGATCGACATGGTCGACAGCGGTTGATCAAGGTTGGTCAGGCCGACGCCATAACCCATCTCGTCGGCGGCGAACTGAAGCACCCCGTCGCCATCGACAACACGGGTTCCGTTGGCGCCAAACGCGAAGTCGATGCTCTGGATCAGCGGCTGATGCTCAGCAATAAGGGTCCGGAACTCCGCGAAGGCCTGCTGCATCATCTGGCCAATCGCCTTCTGATCCATGGCCGCCGGGTCTTCCGCCATTTCGTACTGCAGGCGCTCGACGTGCTGTTGGAAGGTGGAGAAGAACGCGAGATCGGCGCCTTGGGTATCGGTATCGAACCAGATGTGATCGGCGGTCATGCCGCCTTCGCCCGCGATACTGACGGCCAACGATTCCAAGCCGCCGGTGTAGGGGCCCGACCACTTGCCGGGCGCCGTTTCCTCCATGTTCATCACGGCTGCCGCGCGCTCGATCGAGGCCTCAAACGCCGGCTCGCCGACCGGCTCCGCTTTGACAAGGATGTCGTCGTAAGCGGCGTCCAGCGTGACGAACTGCCCGAAATCCAAATGATAGATGCCGTTAAAACTCTGGCTGCCAAGTGTCGTGCCGCCGACGGATTGACCCTTGTTATCCAGGAACACGGTCTCCTGAGGCAGTTCGACGGTGGTGTTGTAGATGGCGTCACCAACCGGCGTCATGACGGTGCGCGAGTCGCCGATCTCCCAGGCGGCGTCTTCGCCCACCATGTTCAGGCCAAGCAGATCGAGCGTAATGGTGCCGTCGTCGGCCTCGGTGACATCAAGCTCCCAGATCAGATCGGCCTCGGCATCGGGCTGCTCACCCATGTCGACGCTGAGCAGCGCACGTTCGAACCGTTGGCGCATTTGTTCGGCAGGTGTCAGTGGCTCTGCCGGGACCGCTGCAACGGCCGGTTCGTCGGCGTCCGACGCCACATCCTTGGGCACCTGGCCGCTCTCCATCAGATAGGCGAGCAACTGCTCGGCCTCCGGATCGCCGGTATCGGCGACGGTCTGCATCAGCCGCGCTGCCTCGCCATAGTCGACCGGCGTTCCCAACCCCTCTGCATGCATCATGGCCAGGCGCTTGCGCGCGGTCATATGGTCGCGATTGGACGCACCCTGGTAGGACTCAAAGGCCCTTGTGAAGTCCTGCGGCGATCCCTGACCCTTTTCGTACATCTGGCCCATCGCGAAAAAAGCCTCCGCGCTGCCGCCGTCGGCCGCGGTGCGGTACCAGTTGAGCGCCTGCGAGAAATTCTGCGGAACGCCTTCGCCCTGATGATGCATGCGGCCCAGGTAATAGGCCGCTTCGGGGTCTCCCTGACCGTAGAGGATCTCGAACTCCTCATAGGCCGATTCGAATTGACCCGAGTTATAGGCGTTCATGGCCTCATCCATGCCGGCGAAGGCGCCGAGCGAAACCGTGGCGGTGAGGGCGAAACTGACGGAAGCGAGCAGATGTTTCATTGCGATCCCTTGGCGCTTTGATGCTGCGACATCACGGCCGGCGTCGCCTCGGAAGGCGGCGCAGGCCAGCGAGATAGTGATTACCACTACCAATCCGGCGAACGAAGCCATGACGAGTGACGCCGGTCACAAACTCTAGCCGATATCCGATTTATATGACTCCTCACAGCTCTGGCATCGCCGTTCATGGCCGGCGGTGCCGAGGCTCCACCGGATACCGGCCCTGTTCGGTGTTCGGGCTTCCTCAGGGAAGTAGCCGGTCCCGTTGCGCGCCGCTAAGGTCGGGGTCCCCCCAGGGCAGATGCTCTCCACCGATCTGGGCCGCGCGACAGGGACCGGCAACCCTGCCGCCCCCACAAGCCCCATTATCGGATCAGATAGACCTTGGCGACCGTATCGTGGACGTCACAACGTCCGCGCCAGCCCGCCGGGAACCAGGCGGTATCGCCGCCCTTGATCGCGATCTCCTCACCGTTGTCGTGGGTGTAGAGGCACGATCCCTCCAGAAAGTGGCAGAATTCGTCACGCTCGACCTCGCAGCGCCAGCTGCCCGGCGTGCAGCGCCAATAGCCGGCCTCTGGAAAGGCCCCGCCGCCACCCACGATGACCTTGCCGGAAGTACGCGATACGGCCTCGCTGAGCGGCTCGGGCACGACACCCCAGTCGGCCAGGTCGCTCTCGTTCAGGTTGGCGACGTCGGGCATCCGGGGAACTGTCGTGTCGCTCACGACGCGGTGGCCTTGAGAAGGTTATCGAGCGCCTCCGCACCCTTGCGTCGGCCGTCCTGGGCCTGCATGTGCTTGGACAGATCGGCCAGGCGGTTTGCCATCGCCTCGTCGGTCACCATGGTGTTGAGCGCGTTCTCGATATCGCTGTCGGACCAGGTATAGCGTTCCTGCTTCAGGCCGTAGCCGGTTTCCTGGATACGCGAGGCGTTGTCGTGGCCGTCCCAGCAATAGGGCATGATCAGCGCCGGTTTGCCGAAGAACAGGCACTCGTTGAAGCTGTTGTTGCCGCCGTGGTGAATGACCGCGTCGACCTGGGCGATAACCGATGGCTGGGGATACCAGCTTTCGACGTGGCAATTGTCGGGGACCGACTCATAGGCGTCACCGTAGTCGCCGACATTGACCAGCACGCGATAGGGCAGCTTGCCCAGCGTCGCGATCAGGCGCTTCATCAGATCGGTGTCGGACGAGCCCAGGCTGCCAAAGCTGACATAGATCAGCGGCTTGTCGTTGTTCTCCTTGAACGTCGGGACCTCATAGCTCTCTTCGGCGCGGATGCAGCCTTCGAGGTACTGGAACTTCTCCGGGTCCAGGGGATGGCGGCGCTGATAGGCGAGCGGTTTGGGATAGTGCAGCAGATTGAGCCAGGGCGATGATTCGAAGAACTGGCCCAGCGGGTATGGGTCTTCGCCGCATTCCGCCAGGAACTTGTTGAAGTTGTCGTGGATCGGCTTGATCTCGCGATCGAACTTCTCGCGGAACGCCGTGAAGCAGGCCTTGTCGTCGGCGAAACAGCCGGAAAGGTGCGGCGGGATATCCGGATCCTCGATCTCGTTTTCGCTGCACGAGATGATGCGAACCCAGGGCACGCCGTACTGCTTGGTCGCAGGGAACAGGATGACGTTGTCGACGCAGATCAGGTCCGGTTTGATGTCGGCAAGCGTCTGGGGCAGTTCCTTTTCCGCCCACACGGACGTCTCCAGGATCGCCTCCCAGCAGCCCTTGATATAGGTCGAGATCTGATCAATCGGCGGGGTGCGGAAGTTCGGCAGGTGGCCGTTGATGAAGTCGACCCAATACTGCGCCGAGGCCTCGGCATCCATCGGCTCGGACATATGGATCAGCCGCTCCTCGAAGCCGTAGCCGGCGAACACGCCTTCGAAGCCGACATCGGCGACGAACACACAGTTGTGCCCCATGTCGCGGCAAACCTGCGCGATGCCGACGGAGTTTAGCGCCGGGCCGAACGCGGCCTCCGGAAAGAACACGATGGTCTTGCCGTCACTCATGAAGTCCCCCTGGATCTTTAGGTATCGATTGTTGTGTCACGCGCGCAGGACGTGGGCCGCGTCGCGGTCCCAGGTACACCATATCTGGCGTCCCGAAGGCAAGTCGTCTGATGTCAGGCGCCGGCCGTCGAGGCGCGCCGCCAGCCGGTGCGCGCCGCTCTCCAACCGCACGCGCAGGCCGCCGGCGGCATATGTGACGTCGCGCACCTCCAGGCGAACGGCGATCTCAGTGTTTTCGGGCGGATAAAGGGATAGCTCCAAGAGATCGGGACGCAGGCACAAGACCGCCGGCGTACCGGTGGGCAGGTCGGCCGCATTCGCCGGCACGGTCCCCAATCCGGTGACCTCGATCGCGTTGCCATGGGCCGTCCCGTAAAGCAGGTTGACCGGGCCGGTCAGTGTCGCGACCAGGGCGTGTTCCGGGCGGTCAAAGAGTGCGTCGGGCGTGCCCACCTGCAGCAGTCGGCCTTCGCTCATGACGGCGACGCGGTCGGCAACGGCAAGTGCCGTATCGCTGTCGCGTGTCGCGATGATCATGCTGAAACCGGCGCGGCGTTGCATGTCGCGCAGCGTATACATCAGGCTGCCGGCCAGCATGGGATCGAGCGCGTCGAACGGCTGGTCCATCAACACGACCAGCGGCCGTGTCGCCAGTGCGCGGGCCAAGGCAACCTTATGGCGGTCCGACCGGCTTAAGGCATCGGGATAGTCGTTCAAGAGCGACGAGATCTCGAAAAACGCGAGGTTCTCCGCAATGCGTTCCTCGATATCGCGGGAATCAAGTCGATGGGCCTTCAAGCCATAGGCGATGTTCTTGCGCACGGTTAGGTGCGGGAACAACGCATCGCGCTCACCGAGCAGGGCGAACGGCCGCTTGCGCGGCGCGATCTTCGCGAGATTATGGCCGTTGAACGAAATGTGACCGCCGACGACGTCGCCGAAGCCCGCGATCAAACGGATAAGCGACGATTTGCCGGCGCGCTCGGGACCCAAGACAGCGAGGGTTTCGCCGGGCTCAACGTTCAGGGAAACGCCGTCAACCGGCATGCAGCCGCCTTCGGCGCCGGTCACCGACATCAATTCCAATTTGTTGGTCGAGGCCATCACCAAAACCTGCGTCAAAAAGCCGGAATGCGCAATCGAGCGTCGGTCTTCCGGCCGGTGCGCCGCGCGCGTAGACTGCGCCGCCACCATGTCAGCGCCATCGCCTTCTCAAACCATAAACTGGCTCGATCGCCTCTTCGACGGCGACCGCGCCGCACTCGCGCGCGCGATCACAGCCGTCGAGAATGACACCGGCGAAGCGGCCGATGTGTTGCGCGCCGCCCATGGCAGGACCGGCCGCGCGCTTGTCGTCGGGATCACTGGTGCGCCGGGCGCCGGTAAGTCGACCCTGGTATCGGCGGTGATCCGCGAACTGCGCCGGCGCGACAAGACCATCGGCGTCTTGGCCGTCGATCCGTCGAGCCCGTTCACCGGTGGCGCGCTGCTGGGCGACCGTGTGCGCATGCTGGACCATGCCGGCGATCCCGACGTGTTTGTCCGTTCCGTCGCCTCGCGCGGCCATCTGGGCGGATTGTCACGCAACACCGCGCGACTGGTCGACGTGATGGACGCCGGCGGCAAGGAGGTCGTCCTGGTCGAAACGGTCGGCGTCGGTCAATCGGAGATCGAGATCGCCGGCCTGGCCGACATCCGTGTCGTCGTGTGGGCACCGGGCGCCGGCGACGAAGTTCAGGCCGCGAAGGCCGGGATACTCGAGATTGCCGATGTGCTGGTCGTCAACAAGACGGATCTGCCCCAGGCCGTGCAGACAGAGGCAGCCTTGAAGGGCGCCTCGTCCTACCTGCCGGAAGAACGGCGGCCCGTGGTGCTGAAAACAATCGCGGTGCGCGGCGACGGTGTAGGCGACCTCGTCGACACTGTTACAGATCTCGGTGCGCGCAAGGCCGCCTCTGGTATCGATGGTGCGCGCCGGCGCATGGGCCAATTGCTGGTCGCGGCCGTGGCGGACCTGGCCCGCGATCGGGCCCATGGCCTCGAACAAGATGTGCTGGGAACCTTGTGCGACAGCGTGCTTTCCGGCGATGTCGCCTTCGATGATGCGGTCGAAGGGTTGTTAACCCGCCTGACGGAGGGAAGCGACCGGCCATTGTGACCGGCGTGTGTCACGGCTAATCTCGCGCCAACAGAGCGTGAGTGGGGGGACGGCCATCGTCATGGTGGTTCGATTGAGCGGCGCGCGGCGTCGTATTCCCGGTATCGGCGTGATGCTTGGTTGCGCCATTGTTGTGATCGCCGGTCTAGCCGTGTCGCCGGGCGTCCATGCCGGGTATGGCGATGCGCTGTCATGGTATGGCGAACAGGCCGAGGCCGGCGATGCCGAAGCGCAGTATCTGCTGGCCTTCGCGTTGGAGCACGGCGTCCACGACGAGATCGATCTTGAAGCCGCGCGCGCCTGGTATGGGACAGCGGCGGCCCAGGGTCACCCGCGTGCGGCTTATCGCCTGGCCTTGATGCAACTCGAGGGCCGCGGAGGAGCGGTTGACATGGCGGGCGCGGAAGCGAGCCTGACCCCCGCCGCCGATGCCGGTGACACGGCCGCGCAATCGCTGCTCGGTTATCTTCTGGCGCGCGACGGCGATGGCCGTCATGCCGAGGCCTATCAGTGGCTCAGCCTTGCCGCCGATCGCGGCGATGCCTTCGCGGCGACCAACCTGGCCTCGTTAATGAACAGCATGTCCGCGGAGGACATCGCCGACGGCGAGGCGCTGGTCGCCGCCTGGCGCGACACGCACCAGCCTTAGAGCAGATCTCTTTGATGGGATCGCTTCGCGATTCCGTCAAAGTCAGGTGAATCTCCTCTGTTCTTCGATAGGGAGCGGATTCACGCGGTTGGATGCAGCCTTCAACCAGGTCCACTCAACCACGATCCGCTCGCACTCGGCTCAACCTCCGGCGAAATCACGCGCGTTTGAGGTCAATCAGGTGCCCGGCAGGCGAAATCGGGCGTGTTTGCCGCTAGAATGAGCCGATGAAACGCGACTTCCCCTACCGATGCCTGATCCGAATATTGCTTGCCGTCGCCGCCCTGGCCGTGGTGTCGGATGGCGCGCGCGCCGAAGCGGAAACAGTCTTGATCATCGTCGATCAGGTCTATGAGTACCGCGAGCCCTCCCAGATCACCTACACAACGATCGACGATTTCGACCTGCCGGCGCTCGCGCTGGCCGAGGACATGCTGTTCGCCGCGGGCATGGACATTGTCTACCCCGAAGATGACAGTCCCCATGACGTGCTTCTGGAGATCACCATTCGGGGTCGCGCGCTGGGCAGCAGCTACTTTCAGCCGGTCAAGGCGTATCTCTATACGGGCGCGCAATTGGACGGCGCGGTCGTGTTGACATCGTCCGTTGGCGAGACGGCGCGCTCGAACTTCTTGAGCGAGACTCAGCGACAGTTCGAGTTGACGATCAATCTGGGTTACGAGGACCCGCGCAACGCGCCGTTCATCACAACACTCGAACAGCCAGGCGGGCTGGTCGAGTCACTGGCACGTGTCTTCCATCAGGTATGGGGCATGGACGCGCTCGTGCCGTCACTCTATGAGCACGAGCCGGTGATCCGATCCAGTGTCGCCAAGTTCCTTGGCGATGTCGGCGATCCCACAGTGACGCCGGACCTGATCGACGTGCTGATTTATGACGAGGACGAACGGGCACGCTGGGAAGCCGCGTGGTCGTTGGGCCGGATCGGTGACGAGCAGGCGATCCCGTCTTTGATCGACGCGTTACAGGACAGTTCCGACGACGTCCGTTGGTTTTCATCGTGGTCGTTGCGCACCATTACCGGTCAGAGCTTCGGCCCCGATTACGATGCGTGGACACAGTGGTGGTCCGGCGAGGACCTTGCCGCCGAAGGCTGACGAAACCGTAAGTCTGCGTCAGATACCAACCGCACGCGATCTGCATTATCCTGGTGTCATGAAACCGGTCCGTGGAATGCGCCTTGCGCTTGCTGTGGCGGTGACTTTCGGTATCGCACTGATCGTTATCGTGCCCGCAGGCGCGCGCGCCGCCGACGTGCTGCTGGTGATCAACCAGTCCTATGACTATCGCATTCCGCCCGAGCAGGGGTTTCATCAACTCGAGAATTTCGAACTGCCGGTTCTCGAAACCGCCGAAGACATGGTGTTCGAGGCGGGCTTCGATCTCGCCGACCCGGACGCCGGTGGCGCGGCGCCCTACACCATCGAAGTCTGGATCGAAGGCCGGGCGCTGGGCCGAACCTATTTCGAGGCAGACGGCGCCTATCTCTATACAGGCGCGTCAGTCAACGGTGCGGTTCTGCTGAATAGCTCAGGGGGCAACTCCTATTATCAGGAGTTCCAGAACGTGACGCCGATGCCGTTCACCTTGGCGACGGTCAATCTGGGTTACGACAAACCGCAGAACGCACCGTTCAACGATGCGTTCGAAAGGGCAAACGGCTTTGCCCGGGCCCTCGCCGAAGTCATGGTGTCGGCGTGGGGCATTGAATCGGTGGTGCCAAGCGTTCATGTCGCCGAGGTACCGGTGCGCGCCGACATTGCGAGCTTGCTCGGTGATCTCGACGATCCCGTCGTGGTGCCCGACTTGATCGACGTCCTGGCGCTCGATGAGGACGAGCGGGTGCGGCGCGAGGCCGCGTGGTCGTTGGGACGGCTGGGCGACCGGAGCGCGATCAAAGCGCTGATCGAGGGCCTGAAGGATCCGTCCGACGACGTCCGCTGGTTTTCGTCCTGGTCGCTAAGGGAGATCACCGGCGAGACCTTCGGCAAGGACCACGACGCCTGGTCAAGCTGGTGGGCCGCCGAGGGCGAGCAGATCGGCGGCTGAACCGTCAGTCGTTCAGGTCGACGCGTACGGGATCGCCTCCGGTATAGCTTGAAAGTGTCTGCGGCCAGCTGAGCCAGGTCGGCCACAGGTCCGTCTTGTCCGGCATGGATGCCCCGGCCGTCGCGGCCATCATCGCTTCGGCCAGGTCGTCGATACGATCGAGATGGTTCTTCAAACAACCATCATCGAGCATAAGCTGCTCCGGTTCGTCCCAATAGTCCCAGGGCAGAAGTTCGACGCCATAGAGCGAAGCGAGGTCACGGCACACGCTGGCGGCAGCGAACCACAATCCGGATATGCCGATGAACGACACACCCATGGTGTCGGGGTCGAGCTTGCCGGATCGGACGTCGCGCCACGCCTGTGGTGCCGTCATGAACCGTTCGCGCGGGACGTCATCGGCGGGAAATGTCGTGCCCATGTCCGCGATGGTCACCGCGTCCAGTTCGGCATCGACCATGCGCCAGCCGTCCGCGGACCAAACCTCGGCGACCCAGTGATCCTCCAGGAAATCCGGCGTGAAGTAATCGGCGAAGCCGCAGCGGATGCGCGCGTTGTGACCGTGATGGCGCAGGATCGAACAGGTGACCAGCGCGTAGTCGCGGCAGGTGCCGAAGAACCGGTCTTTGGCCGCGCGGCGTTGGGTCAGTGGCCGATCGTCACGTGCGAGCAGGCGGTCAAGCAGCACCGTCATGGAACGGCTCTGCCGGTCGGCATCGTGTTCGGCCGTCATGGTGACATCGCGCTGACCGGCGAGCCATGGGTGCAACACGAAACCGGAGACGATCTCCGGCAGACGCGCGGGGTCGCCGGGCAATTCGGCCAGCAGGTCGGCGTGCCGCCCAGGGTCGGTTGCCGCGCTGTGCAGGGGTTTGGTGGTCTCTATCGTCGTCATGTCGCGGATCCTCGATTGGGTTAAGCGCGACAGGACTATGACCTCAAATTTTTGGGTTTTGTCAACGCCTGCGCCGTCAGACGGTCAGGCCGTTAGATAGTCGAAGGCCGACAACGTGTGCGCCTTCACCACGTGCAGGTAGTCATCGATCGTGACGTTCTCGTCAATGCCCGCGGTACCTTCCGTCGTCGAGCCATAGGTGAAGGCGGGTATGCCGGCGTAACGCCACAGGCGCGCATCGGTCATGCCCAGGCAGACGATGGGATCGGGACGGATACCGGTCAGCGCTTCGGCATTCCTTTGCAGGATCGGCACCAGCGGATGGTCGGGGTCGCACCAGTTGGGATCCAGCATTTCGCCGTGATCGATGCTGGCCTCGGGGTAGCGTGCGACGATCGTCTCGATCGCCGGCATGACATCGGCCTTGGTCAGGCCAATTGGCAGGCGCAGGTCCAACACGATTTCGCAGCGCGCGGGGATCATGTTGTTTTTGATCCCGGCGTTCACCTGCGCGACGTTCACCGTCACCTTGTTCAGGATTTCCGACGCGCCGGCGCCATGGCTGACATCGATGCTTGCCTGGGCCCGGTCGAGGATTGCCGCGACGTTGTCGGAGAGCTGGCCCTCGATCGTCTCGATCTCTGCGAGGTCGCGGATCAGGTCGGCGCCGATGCGGCTGGCGCTCGGCGTCGTGTGACCATAAGCGCCATGATTGCCCGGCGTCTTGATGGTGATGGTCAGCCAGAAGACACCGCGTTCGGCAAAGTAGATAGCGTGAGGTCCCGTGGCTTCCGCCGACAGCAGGCAATCGCCGAGTACGGCGTCGCGATGGTTCTCGACCAGCCAGCGCGCGCCCCACGGCCCGACAGTCTCTTCGTCGGAGACACAGGTCAGGGTCAACCGCCCTTTCAGGCGATCGGCAACATCGTGCAGATAGGCGAAGGTGCGCGTGACGGCGGCGGTGCCGCATTTCATGTCAATCACGCCCCGCCCCCAGACGCGGCCGCCGTCGATATCGCCGGACCAGGGGTCGCGCGCCCACACGCTCGCGTCCTCGACCGGGAACACATCGATATGGCCGTTCAGCACCAGATGCGGTCCGGGGCCCGCGCCGCCCTCGAAACTGGCGACGATGTTCGGCATGTCGGCTTGCGGTGCGATGATCTCATAGTCGATACCGGTGGCATCGAGAAATCCGGTCAAGACGCCGGCGGCATCACGCGTGTCGCCCGGTGGATTGGGACTCCTTGCACGCACGAACTGGCTCAGAAAATCGACGAGCTCATCGCCGTCGTGATCGATCTGGTCGGCTAGGCTTTGGCGCAGCTCGTCCATCTCAGACCGTACCGAGCCCGCGCCTGATCGCATCGAGGTAGTCGTTTTCGAAACGTCTGGCGACGGCGGACTCGCGGGCCAGCGAGTAGCTGTGACAGGCGGCGGGATAGACCCGCATTTCGGTCTTCACCCCGGCCGCCAACAGGCGCCGCGCATAAGCGATGTCTTCGTCGAGAAAGAGGTCGAGCGCGGCGGTCGATACCCAGGTCGGCGGCAACCCGGCCAAGTCTTCGGCCCGCGCCGGCACGGCCGGCGCCACGGCGGGCGCGCCGCCCAGATAGGCCGCCCAGGCGTCCTGGTTGTCCTGGCGCCTCCAGATGTACTCGCCGAGAAGCGGATCACCGGGGGCATCCGGACCGCCGCTGCGTTCGTCCAGCATGGCGTTGACCAGGACCTGGAGGGCGATTGGATAGTCGCCCTGGTCGCGTGCCGTCAGCGCAAGGCATGCCGCCAGGCCGCCGCCGGCGCTCTCGCCACCGACGCCGATGCGCGCGGGATCAATGCGCAGCGCCGCGGTGTCATTATGGAGCCAGGCCAACACGGCATAGGCATCGTCGCGCGCCGCCGGGAACGGGTGCTCGGGCGCCAGCCGGTAGTCGACCGAGACGACGAGGCAGCCGCATTCGGCCGCGATCCGCGCGTTGCGCGGTTCAACACCATCCGGCGAGCCGGAGACATAACCACCGCCATGCATGTGCAGGTAGGCGGGCGCGCCGTCCGGTGTCGCGTCGTGCCGGTAGACCAGACACCGCACGTCGGGCTCGCCGTCCAAGCCCGGGATCCACCGTTCCTCTCGCGCGACGCCCGCGGGCAGTGGCGCCTGTTTCGCCATCGCGTCGTTCAACAGCGCGCGCGTCTTCAAAATGTCGTCCGGCCCGAACGACAGGTCGGGAAAGCCGTCGACCAACGCGAGCAATTCGGGATCGAGAAGATGTCGTGTGCTCATGCCATTCCTTGTTGGTCCGGTGCGCCAACCGGGATCTCCGATCCAGCTGTCGTGCGATGTAGCAGCCGCCGGTAACCGTCATAGTCGTTGACGGCCAGGTGCAGGACCGCGCGATTGTCCCACATCACAAGATCGCCGGGCTGCCAGACCTGGCGCCACGTGAAGCGCGGCTGCGTCGCGTGAGCATAAAGGTAGTCCAACAGGCCTTTGCTCTCGTCAGGCGTCATGCCGGCAAAGCGGGTCGTGTAAGTGGGATTGGCGAACAACGCGCGCCGCCCGGTGGGCTCGTGATAGCGCAGCATGGGATGCGCGCGCTCGACATCGGCGTCAGGATCGCCGGTCGCCACCTCGACGCTTCGCATGCGCCCTTGGTCACCGGTATCGGCAAGCTTGGCACCGTAGATGTGGCCGCTATGCATAACCTTGAGCCCGGCAAGCGTGTCGCGCAGGCTGGGCGAGAGGGCGTCGCAGGCGCCAATCATGTCGGCGAACAGCGTGTCACCGCCGACGGGCGGAAGTTCCAGCGCGTGCAGAATCGAATAGGTCGGCGGCTCTTCCAGATAGCTGAAGTCTGAATGCCACCAGCTGCCGAAGGTCGAGACATTGATCTCGTCGGCCTCTTTCAAGACCGCGATGACCTCCGGATGGTCGACCAGCGGTTTGACGTAGGGAACCTGAACCAACGGCCCGAACCGTTCTGAAAAACGCTTCTGATCGTCCGGTGTCAGGCGTTGATCGCGAAAGACAAGCACGCGGTACGCGTCCATCACCTGCAAGACGGTCGCCTCGCTCTCATCATCCAGGTCGCGCACGTCGAGCCCCTCGATCGTCGCACCGAAGGTTGCGGCCGCTGGCTTGATGGTGAATGCCGCCATGGCGGCGACGCTAGCACGGTTTCAATGCCGCGCCAGTAACCGGACCAAGAAGTCGGAACATACAGAAATGTCTCGCGGGCGCAGCCATCGCCGCGCACCTTCGCGACTGTTAATGAGGCGCCGCGAACAGCGCCGGTGAACCTAAAACAATATCATCCGCCGTCGGGCGAACTGTGCCGAAGCCGGCGCCGGATGATACGGCCGCCGGTCGACACGAAGCCCCAGCGGCGATCAGGCGTTCTTGCGTGTCTGGACGTCGACGCGAATATCCTGCGCCATCGCCTTCAGATCCTGCATGCCCTTGCGCACGCGCACGCCGGCGGCCTTGTTGCCTTTCTCGTAGAACGCCTCGAAATCGGCTTCCAGGCTGGCGACCAGATCGCGGACTTCCTCAAACTTGCTCATTGCTTCAATTCCCCTCCTGCGGTTCATGGATACAACCCCATGCAAGGGCAGAAGTACGGCCAAACTGCGCCGTTCCATAAGCAAAATTGGCGAAAATCCCGGAAAATCTGTGGAAAATTGCCATTTCGGCGTTGTTCTTGTCCTAATTCGGCACGTTTACCAGTGCCGGGCCCCAGACCTAACCCAAGGCGCGTGCCATGGTGTCGGCCATGCGTTTGGCGAAGGCGGCGCCGTCAAGCGGTTGTTCGCCCTCGATGATGCGGGCCTGATCGAGCAGCAGAAACGCCATTTCCTCGACGTCTTTTGAACTGCCATCCTGGCGTGCCTTATCCGCCATGGCGCGGATCAGCCGGTGTTTCGCGTTGATCTCCAGGATGCGCGCGGCATCGCCCGGAGCCTGTCCGGCGGCCTGCAGCATCTTCTGAAGCCGCATGTCCAGATCGCCTTCATCGGCGACCAAACAGCAGGCGCTGTCGGTCAGGCGCTTTGATTCGCGCACGTCCTTCACTTTGTCGCCAAGCGCCAGCTTGACCATGGCGATCAGAGCGCCCAGATCGCCGGACGGCGTCTCGTCTTTCTTGTCGTCGTCGGCCTCGTCGGTCTTCGTGCCGGCGATGGCGTCGAGATCGATGTCGCCGCGGGTCGCGCTGGTGAAGGGCTTGCCGTCGAACTCGGTCGCCGACATCGGCCAGAACTCGTCGACGGGATCGGTCAGCAGCAGCACTTCGACATCGCGGGCGCGGAACGCCTCGATCTGTGGGCTGGCTTTGAGGCTGGCCGGGTCATCGCCGGTGATGGTGAAGATCTGTGTCTGACCGTCCTTCATGCGCTCGACGTAGTCGGCGAGGCTGGTCCAGCCTTCGACCGCGGTCGAGCGGAAGCGCGCGAGCTTCAAGAGCGTATCGCGCTGGTCGGGGTCTTCGTAGACGCCTTCCTTCAGGACCTGGCCGAAGGCTTCCCAGAACGCGACATAGTCGTCGGGCGCCTTGTCGGCTTTCTTCTGCAGTTCGCCGAGGACGCGTTTGACCAGGCCCTTGCCGATCTTCGCGACCACGGGGCTTGCCTGAAGCATCTCGCGGCTGACGTTGAGCGGCAGGTCTTCTGAGTCGACGACGCCTTTGAGGAAGCGCAGCCAGGGCGGCACCAGGCCCTCGCACTCGTCGGTGATGAAGACCTTGTGGACGTAGAGTTTGACGCCGTGGCGGCGTGCCGGATCGAACAGGTCGAAGGGCGGGCGCTCAGGAATGAAGAGCAGGCTGGTATAGGCGATGACGCCTTCGACGCGGTTGTGCAGGGTCAGCCACGGCTCGTCGAAGGCATGGCCGACATGGCGATAGAACTCTTTGTACTGGTCCTCGGTGATGTCCTTCTTGGGTCGCGTCCAGAGCGCCGCCGCCTCGTTGATCTGCTCGGACTTGTCGCCCGCATGCAGCCAGACCGGCAGGCCGATGTGGTCGGAATAGGTCGTGACGATGTGGCGCACGCGACTGGCGTCGGCGAACTCCTTGGCGTCCTTTTTCAGGTGAAGTTCGATCGTCGTGCCGCGCGGCGTGTCGGCGGGCACGGCCTCGACCTCGAAGCTGCCGTGGCCGTCCGACGTCCACTGCCAGGCTTCGTCGGCGCTCGCGTGGCGGCTCGTCACGACGACTTTGTCGGCGACCATGAATGCGGCATAGAAGCCGACGCCGAACTGGCCGATCAGGTTGACGTCCGACTTCTCTTTCTTGGCCTTGTCCTTCTCGGCTTCGGCCAGCGAGGCCGCGAACTTGGCGGTGCCGGAACCGGCGATGGTGCCGAGATTGTCGATGAGCTCCTGGCGCGACATGCCGATACCGTTGTCGGTCACGCTCAGCGTCTTCGCCTTCTCGTCGGTCGCGATGGTGATCTTGAGATCGGGGTTGTCCTTCAGCAGCGCGCTATCCAACTGGGCTTCATAGCGCAGCTTGTCGCAGGCGTCGGACGCGTTCGAGATCAGCTCACGCAGAAAGATCTCGCGCTTCGAATAAAGCGAGTTGACGACGATATCGAGGACACGAGCGACTTCGGCCTGGAAGTCGTGGCGCTCGGCCGCAGCACTATCTGCCATGCGGTTCTCCTTAGAAAATGTACGGTTGCTGAGCGCTATGTAAGAAACCTGTCGGCGGCGTCAAGCAGGCGCTCGGCTGACGCCTTGCCATGTGTGTCGCTGCCGGTGCCGGCCCGCTCCCCCACCCGACCACCCATGGCAGCATCCTAGGGGTGGTCGGGTGGGGGAGCGGGCTGGTGCAGCGCTAGCCGTCATCCTTCTTCGCCAGGCTCGATTCGAGGCGGTGAGACCCCAGCATGGCGAGCACGATGGCGCCGCCGAAAACGTATAGGCCGACATGGACCTCGACGCTGGCCACCATGCCCAGCGTCAGGATGGCGACAACCAGGGCGGCCATGAAGACGTCCAGCATCGACCACTTGCCCAGCATGACGGTCCAGCGGATGGCGCGCTGCACCCCCGGTGAGGCCGGGTTCGACGCGGTCCAGATGCGGAACGACAGGATCAGTTTGACCAGCGGAAAGACCAGGGAAAAGGCCGCGACGATGATGCCGAGCAGGACGTGCCCCTCCGAGAACAGGGCCTCGATGCTGCCGGCGATCGATTTGGTGCTGTCGAAGATATAGAACTTTTCGACCGTCACAGCCGGCATGAACAGCCCGAATCCCAGCAAAACCAAGGCTGCGAGCAGCATCAGGCCGGTCACCGGGTCGCGTTTGACGCCTGTCATGACCCGTCTTTAGGCCAGGGGGCGGCGTGCGCCAAGGCCGATCTTGGCGGGGTGAATACCGCCAACGTGACGGAAGTCACCGATCCGGATTGCTGAATCCCGTAGACTTCCGCGCATGTCACCTTTCTCCCTAGCCGTTGTCTGCGGCGGCCTGATCATCGCGGTTCTTGCGCCCTTCGCCGGCGGTCGGGAACTGCTGGATACAGGCTTTTTTTTCGTGGCCGGCGTGCCGGCCGGCATGGCCATGGCGGCGGTCTTCGCCTGGCGCTGGCCCCAGCGTGGCTGGTCCTATGGCCTCGCCGTCGCCCTTGGCCAGTGCCTGATGACCTTTGTCTTCGCAGGCGCGATTTCCAGCCTTTTCCCGGTGACGCTGTTGCTCTTCCTGGTCCTGGCGCTGCCGATGGCGATCAGCGGTGCCGTGGCTGGCTGGCTGCAACGCCGACATCACGGCCAAAGCCCGGATCTCGTCTCAAACTGATTCGTTCCTGAACTGACCTGCTCTAGAGCAGATCCTGTTTCGATGGAACCGCCTCGCGGTTCCTTCAGGACGGGTGAATCCGCTCTATTCATGGATGGCGAGCGGATTCACCTGACCATGATCCGCTCTAGCAGCCACCATCCCTGGTGGTCGTGAATCAGGGCACACATTTTGTTGTGCTTTGACTTGCAAATGTCACAGTCCGTGACGATCCTATGTCCATGGAGCTCCGTCCTGAGCCCCCGCGTTTGACCGCTGTTCTGGGCCCGACAAACACGGGCAAGACACATTTGGCCGTCGAACGCATGCTGGGTCATCGCACCGGGATGATCGGGCTCCCCTTGCGTCTGCTCGCCCGCGAAATCTATGACCGCATCGTCGCTATGCGCGGCCGCGCCTGTGTCGCCTTGATCACGGGCGAGGAGCGGATCGTGCCGAAGACGGCGCGCTATTACGTCTGCACCACCGAATCGATGCCGCTTGATATGCCGGTCGCTTTTCTGGCAATCGACGAAATTCAACTCGCTGCCGATCCCGAACGCGGTCATGTCTTCACCGATCGCCTGCTCAGGGCGCGCGGGCGCGACGAGACCATGGTCATGGGCGCGGCGACGGCCCGACCGCTGATCAAGAAGCTGGTGCCGGGCGCGGAGTTCATCGTCAGACCGCGCTTCTCGAAGCTCAGTTTCGCCGGCGCCAAAAAGCTCACCCGCCTGCCGCCCAGAAGCGCGGTGGTCGCGTTCTCGGCCGCCGACGTCTACGAACTCGCCGAGACCATGCGCCGCCAGCGCGGCGGCTGCGCGGTGGTGCTGGGCGCGCTCAGCCCGCGCGCGCGCAACGCCCAGGTCGCCATGTATCAGGACGGCGAGGTCGACTATATCGTCGCGACCGATGCCATCGGCATGGGCCTCAACATGGATGTGCGCCACGTCGCTTTCGCCGCGACGCGGAAGTTCGACGGCGCCCGCCCGCGCCACCTGACGGCCGCCGAGCTGGCCCAGATTGCCGGGCGCGCCGGGCGTCACATGAACGACGGCACCTTCGGCCTGACCGGCGCCGTACAGGAACTGCCCGACGCCGATATCCAGGCGATCGAAAGCCACACCTTTCCCGATCTCAAGACCTTCATGTGGCGCAACGCGGATCTGGACATGCGTTCGATCAAGGGGCTGCTGCGCAGTCTCGAAGCGCGGCCCGAGCATCGCGGCCTGATCCGGGCGCGACAGGCCGACGACCATATGGCGCTTGCCGCGCTGGCCCACGATAAGACGATTGCCGACCTTGCGACCAACCGCGACGCGGTCCGGCTGCTGTGGGAGGTCTGCCAGATCCCGGACTTCCGCAAGGTGCTGGCCGACCATCATGTTCGCCTGTTGGCGCATATTTATCGCAGCCTGATGGGCCCCGGCCATCGTCTGGCCGACGACTGGGTGGCGCGCAGCGTCGAGCGGATCGACCGCACCGATGGCGACATCGATACGCTGATGAACCGCATCGCGCACATCCGCACCTGGACATATGTCGCGCACCGCAGCGACTGGGTCGGCGACCACGGCGAATTGCAGGAACGCACCCGTGCCATCGAGGACCGGCTGTCCGACGCGCTGCACGACCGCCTGACCCAACGTTTCGTCGACCGGCGCGCCGCGACCATCGCGCGCCGGCTCAAAGGCGACGGTTCGCTCGCCTCCCATGTCGCCGCCGACGGTGCGGTGACCGTCGAGGGCGAGGAGGTCGGTCACCTGGAGGGTTTCCGGTTTGTCGCCGACAAGGCAGCGAGCCACGGCGACGGCCGCACCCTTTGGACAGCGGCGCGACGTGCCCTGCATCCAGAAATGGCGCGCCGCGTCGCCACCTGCGAGGCGGATGACGACGCGGCATTCGGAACCGGTGCGCGGCTATACGTGCTGTGGCGGGGTTCCCGCGTCGCGCGCCTGGAACCGGGAAGCGATGTGCTGAAGCCGCGCATCGAGGTTCTGCGCAGCGAGTTCTTGGACAAGGCGCTGAAAGACCGTATCGCCGCGCGCCTGCGCGACTGGCTGGATCGCCGGATCGCGGAGACCTGCCGGCCGCTGTTGCGCATCCGCAAGGCCGATATGAAGGGACCGGCCAGAGGCTTGATCTATCAGTTGGTCGAGAATCTGGGTGTCGTCGCGACGCCGGACGTCGCGTCGCTGATCGGCGATCTGGATCGCGACGCGCGTCAGGGTTTGGCGCGGCTTGGCGTGCGTCTGGGTCTTCATGCGGTCTACCTCAAACCCTTCATGTCGTCGCGGCATCTTGATCTGCGCGCGCTGTTATGGGCGGCGCATGGAGGTGACGGCGAGATCCCCAGCGTACCGGTCAAGGGTGAGGTGGCGATTGACGCCGATCCGCGCCTGCCGGCTGCCTTCTACGGCGCGATCGGCTATCAGCGCTTGGGCCCGCGCGCGCTGCGCGTCGACATGGTTGAGCGGCTCGCGGCGCAGGCCCGCAAGGCTGTGCGCAAGGGACGGGTCCCTGTAACGCCGGACCTGATGTCGCTTGCCGCCTCGTCGCGCGAGCAGTTTCCTGCCGTTATGGCGGCGCTCGACTTCCACGTCATCGATGACAAAGACGGTCTGACGATCGCGGCGGCATCCGGTGGACGGCGCGCCCGCCGTCGCCGCCGGCCAACCGCCGCCGATCGTGCATCACCGTTCGCCAAACTCTTGGAACTGGAGAATGCCCGTTGAGCATGGACACCATCCGCATCGACAAATGGCTTTGGTACGCACGCTTCTTCAAGAGCCGCACGCTGGCATCGCGCGCGGTGGCGGCCGGACGTATTCGCGTCAACAGCGAGCGGGTGGTGAAAACCCATGGTTCCGTCAAGCCGGGCGATGTGCTGACCTTTCCCCACGGTCGCGATATCCGCGTCATACGCGTCGTCACCCTGGGCGAACGACGCGGCCCGGCGCCCGAGGCCCGCGAACTCTATGAGGACCTGGCGCCGCCGACACCGCCGACGCCCGATGAACGTTCCGCACCTGCGGGCCGTCGCGAACGTGGCGCCGGGCGGCCGACAAAACAGGAGCGCCGCGCGATCGAAGCGCTGAAGCGACGCGTCGACGGTCGCTAGGTCGTCTCGCGCTCGCGCTTAATCGGCGCTGTCAATCAGACTGACTGTCACCAGAAACCCTTAGCAAGCCTGTGGTTGAAAGGGCGCGGCCGCTCTGACATAACCCGCGCCATGATAGGCCGCGTACGAGCATTATTTGGGCTGGAAGAGGCAGGTGCTGGCGAGCCGGCGGATCCCGAAGAGGAACTGCGGCATGCCGCGGCGGTGATTCTGGTCGAAGCGGCACTGGTCGACGGATTTGCCGCGGACGAAGAGATCAGCGAAGTCCAGGCCTTGATCGCCGACCGTTTTGACCTTTCGGAAGCGCGCGCCGCCGATCTGGTCGAGCAGGCGCGCCCGATCGCGGAGAACGCGGCGGATTACGAGCGTTTCACCAGAGTGATCAAGAACCAGTTCGACGCCGAGGAGCGCATTGGCCTGATGCAGATGCTGTGGCAGGTCCTGCTGGTCGACGGCACGCTGGATGCCTATGAGGACTCGTTGGCGCGCCGCATCGCTGCGTTGCTGCACGTCACGGACCGCGATCGCGCGATCGCAAAAAGGCGTGCGCAAGCCGCTCTCGATGCGGAACCCGCTTGACCTCGTGCGCCAATTGCCTAGATAGCGCTAGCCGCTTGTTGCCGCCGGCCTTGTGTTCTTTGTGGAGGTGCCGATGACCTATGTTGTCGTCGAAGCATGCATCAAGTGCAAACTAACTGACTGTGTCGAGGTCTGCCCCGTCGATTGTTTTTACGAGGGCGAGAACATGTTGGTCATTCACCCTGATGAATGTATCGACTGTGGCGTGTGCGAGCCGGAATGCCCAATCGACGCGATCAAGCCGGATACCGATGACGGCCTGGCCGACTGGCTGGAGCTGAATCGCAAGTATGCCGAGGAATGGCCGAATATCACCCGCCAACAGGATCCGATGCCCGACTCCGACGCATGGCGCGATGTGAAGGACAAAAAGGAGCATTTCAGCCCGAATCCGGGCGGTTGAGCGATGTCGAGTCGCTCTAGCCTGCTCTACACCATAAGGGCCGAGAGCACAGCCAGTTCGGCATTAAGTATCGGAAATTATTAGGTTTTGTTGCCGCCAGCTTCCGAATGGCGACATTTTGTGCTATTCTAAATGTCTGATTAAGCGATCGGAGCGCGAATGGACGGGTCAGCTTCAGGGCTGGCCCGTATCTGTGTGGCGCGGTTGGCGCCAGCAGTAGGATATCGAGCGTTCAGACGGTTGATCGGGCGCGAACTCGGGAGGTTCGCGCAACGACGAGTTCGCGAAAAGCGACCGGTGCATAACAAAACCATTGCGTGAACAGGTGAGAAACATATGCCATCCCAGGACATCAAACTAAGCGTTGGTGATTACGTGGTCTATCCGACTCACGGAGTCGGGCTCGTTCAGTCTCTTGAGGAGCAGACCATCGGCGAAGCCAAGCTCAACATGGTGGTCGTGAACTTCGAGCAGGAGAAGATGGTCCTGCGCGTTCCCGTCCACAAAATCGCGACGTCCGGCATGCGCAAGCTGTCGACAAAGGACGTCATGAAGAGCGCGTTGACGACCCTGAAGGGCCGCGCCCGCGTGCGCCGCACCATGTGGAGTCGGCGGGCCCAGGAGTACGAAGCCAAGATCAACTCCGGCGATCCCGTGTCGATCGCCGAAGTCGTGCGCGATCTGCACACCCGTGTCGGCCAGGCCGACCAGTCCTATAGCGAACGCCAGCTTTATGAAGCCGCGCTTGATCGTTTGTCGCGCGAGCTTGCGGCGGTCGAGGGCGTCGAGCCCGACCAGGCGACGACGAAGATCGAAAAGGTTCTCGAAGCCGCTTGATCTCCCGGTTACGCTGTCGCCCCGTCATCAGTAGCCGGCGGGGCGATGGCGTTTCATGCTGGACCGTACAAAATTTGGAACACTGACCGGCTGGAACCGGGTCTGGGCCGTGCCCGCCATTCATGGCGAGGCCGAGCGGCTGGCGCGCCTGCACCACCAGATCGCTCGCCATTTCCAGCCGCGCGACCGCCTGGTCTACCTTGGGAACTACCTGGGGTACGGCGCCGCTATCCGTGAAACGCTGGACGAACTGATTACATTCCGGCGCGAGGTCATGGCGGTGCCCGGCATGATGCCCCAGGACATCGTCTTCCTGCGCGGCGCCCAGGAGGAGATGTGGCAAAAGCTGCTGCAGCTCCAGTTGGCGCTGAGTCCACACGAAGTGTTGAACTGGATGATGCAGCGCGGAGTCGCCGAGACAGTCGCCGCCTATGGCGTCGACCCTGAGACGGGAATGACGGCGGCGCGCGCCGGCGCCGCGGCCCTGACCCGATGGACTACCGCTCTGCGCGATGTCCAGCGCAGCCATCCCGGCCATGGCGAACTGATGACCCAGCTTCGCCGCGCGGCGGTCACCGAGGAAGGCTCCATCCTGTTCGTCCATGCCGGGCTCGACCCGACGCGTCCGTTGGAGACTCAGCGCGACGCCTTCTGGTGGAACCCCGGCGGTTTCGCCGCCATCCAAGAACCGTTTGGCGGTTTCCGCATGGTTGTGCGCGGCTTCGATCCCGATGGCGGCGGCGTCATGCTGGGCGATCACACGATGACGCTTGATGCCGGCTGCGGTGGTGGCGGCCCGCTGTTCGCGGTCTGCCTCGACCGCGACGCCACCGTCGTTGAGCAGGTAGAGGCCTAGAGCAGATCGCACTCCATCTGAATCACTCGCGATCCGCTCTCCTGTTTCGCCGACGCTTTCGCGTTTGAGAGGTAGTCCACCGTGGCGGTAACCCGTGAAAACACCCTCTACGGTGCGCTGCTGGTCACCTTCGCCGGCTGCTGCTTTGCGTCTGCCGGTCTGTTTGTCCAACTGGCGTCGCGTCATGCCGGCGAGTTCCTTATCTCATTCGGCAGCCTTACTCTATGCGCGGTGATCGTGGTGCCGTTCGCGCTTGCGCGGGGGCGACGTTTCCTGGTTTCCCAGCATACTGGCCTGCTGATTGTCCGGTCGGTGATCGGCGTGATCCAGGTCGTGTCGCTGTTCGTGGCGCTGCAAACCATTTCGCTGGTCGACACGGTTCTCCTGCGCGACGCCGCACCGCTCTGGATTCCGGTTCTTCTTATGCTGTTCTGGAACCAGACGATGCCGAACAAACTTTGGATCGGCATCATCCTCGGTTTCGTCGGCATGGCGCTGGTGCTTCATCCCAGCTACACGACGTTCGAATCCGGCTATCTTTTCGCCATAGGCGCCGGCGTTTTGTTCGCCTTCCAAAGCATCTTGTCGCGCCGCATCGACGAGGTCGGCGAACCGCTTCTAAGGACGACCACCTACATCTTCATCACCGGCTCTGTCCTGATGGCCGTGCCCGCGGCCATGCAGTGGCAGCCCGTGCCAATCGAGACCCTCATCCATATCGCCTTAAGCGGGGTGTGTCTTTTGGCCTCCACGACCAGCCTGGTGTTCGCCTACAACTTCGCCCCGGCCTACGTTCTGGCGCCGTTCGGTTATTCGGCTGTCGTGTTTTCGGCCCTTCTCGACTGGTTGCTCTATGACCATGTGCCGACCGGCTGGACGGTACTGGGCGCGGTTTTGGTGGTTGCAGCCAGCCTTCTCATCATCAGGATGACCCGACGGCAAAAAACAACGAAAGGGTAGACGCCATGAACGCCAAGACCAACGAAGGCCTCGCCATCAATGCTGACCGCCTGTGGGCGAGCATCATGGAAATGGCGAAGATTGCCGCGACAGAAAAGGGCGGCAACTGCCGGCTGGCGCTTTCCGATGATGACAAGGAAGGCCGCGACCTCTTTGTGCGATGGTGCGAGGAGGCGGGCATGTCTTGCACCGTCGACAAGATGGGCAACATCTTTGCCCGCCGTCCTGGCCGCAATGGCGGCGCCAAGCCGGTCTCGACCGGCAGCCACCTGGACACCCAGCCGACCGGTGGGAAGTTTGACGGCGTTTATGGCGTGCTGGCGGGCCTTGAAGTCGTGCGCTGCCTGAACGACGCCGGTATCGAGACAGAGGCACCGATGGAGGTGATCTGCTGGACCAACGAGGAGGGCGCGCGGTTCGCGCCCGCCATGATCGGCTCCGGCGTCTTCGCCGGCGAGTTCGCGCTCGACTATGCCCATGCCCAGGAGGACGCCGACGGCAACACCATGGGCGGCGAGCTCGAGCGCATCGGCTACCTTGGGCCCGAGGATCCGGGCGGTCATGCGCTGGGCCACCACTTCGAGGCCCATATCGAGCAGGGCCCTATCCTGGAGGCGGAGAAGAGGCCGGTCGGTGTCGTCACCGGCGTCCAGGGCATCCGCTGGTACGATGTCGCTGTGCGGGGCATGGAGGCGCACGCCGGCCCGACGCCGATGACCATGCGCAAGGACGCGCTGGTGGCGAGCGCGGAGCTGATCACAAGGCTCGACGCCAACGCGCGCGCCGCCGGCCCCCATGGCCGTACCACGGTCAAGATCAACCACTGCAACCCCGAGCACACGCGCAACACGATTGCCGGCGAAGTCCTGATGTCGGTCGACATCCGCCACCCCGATGCCGAGGCGTTCGCGGGTCTCGACCGGGACATGCGCGCGACCGCCGAAGCGATCGCGGTCGAACGCGGTGTGACCATCGTCGTCGAGGAAATCTGGGTGTCGCCGCCGGTCGCCTTCGACACGGGCTGCGTCGACGCGGTCCGCGGCGCGGCCCGCCTGCTGGGCTATGACCACATGGACATGGTCTCAGGCGCCGGCCACGACGCCGTCTATGTCAGCCGGGTCGCGCCGACCGCCATGATCTTCGTACCGTGCGAGGGCGGCATCAGCCATAACGAGTCCGAGAACGCGACCAAGGACGATCTTGAGGCCGGTTGCAACGTCCTGCTGCACGCCATGTTGGAGCGTGCGTCGGCTTAGAGCAGTTCGCATCCTATCTGAATCGCCTGCGATCCAGATAGAGTGCGTGAAGCCGCTCTAACCATTTGATCGAGAGCGGATTCACGCGATTAGATAAGAGCCACTCAGTGGCTCTGACTAATCGCGATCCGCTCTGGGTTTTCTGCGCTCAGCTTTCGGTGACAATCTTGACCAGCATGCCCGGCTGAAGCTGGCTGTTCGACGTGATGCCGTTCAGAACCATGAAGCGCTCGCGCCGGAAGTCGTCGAAGGCCATGCGCTGGGCGAGGCTGTCGATGGTGTCGCCGCTGCGCACTTCGACGACGCTTAGACGAAGGGGCCTAAGCGCCGCCGCCTCGGCCTGGGACAGGCGCCGGAAGCTGCCCAGCATGCGCCGCATGGGCATTTCCAGGGCCGCGGCGTACTGCGCCGGACTGACGATCATGAAGCGGTAGACGGTGGTGGCGTCCCAGCGAAGCGCGACCAGCCGCAGAGTGATCGGGCCGCTGTTGCCCTGGACCTGCAGCCAGCCGGTCGCGGCTTCCATGCCGTCCATATCGATCTTTTCGAGGTCGTTGACCTCGCGCCCACGCGCCCATTGCTGGGTTAGATAGGTGGTCATGGGCACGTTCTGCTGGGCCTGGGCGCCGTCGAAACGCACGAACGCGCCGTCCTTGTTGAGCGCAAGCACGGCATCGGGCGAGTTCAGCATGCGGAAACCTTCCGGCACGACAAAGGTCATGCGCATGATCGGGTGTGAGAAGGTGCGTCCGCGGATGAAACCCTGTTCCGGGCTGTCGCCGAAGATCATGCCGTCAAGGCGTCTTAGATACTCGTCACGCCCGTTGACCCAGTTACCGCCGCCGCTGCCACTGACCGCCTGGGCCGCCGCGGCAACACGGTCGGGCGTGCGCGGGTGGGTCGAGAACCAGTCGATCTGCGCCTCGCCGTCCTGGAACATGAGCTGGCGCGACAGATTGCTGTTCTCGCCCAGGCTGTTCAGGAAGGTCGACATGGCGATCGGATCATAACCGGCCCGACTCATATAGCGGATGCCCAGTTGGTCGGCCTCGAACTCATGGGCGCGGCTATAGCCCTGGACCCAGGCGAGCGCGCCCAGGCCCGCCATTTCGGTCAATTGCGGGTCACCCACGACGGCACCCAGCGCCACAGCGCCGAGACCGGCGAGGGTCTGCTGGGTAACGCGCTGGGCGGAGTGGCGCGCCGTGACATGGCCGATCTCATGACCGACGACTCCCGCCAGCTCAGCCTCGCTGTTGGCCAGCGCCATCAGGCCGCGGGTGATGTAGACATAACCGCCGGGCAGCGCGAAGGCGTTTACCATGTCGCTGTCCAGCAGGGTGAACGTGAACGACTGCTGGGACAGCTCCGAAACGCTGTGCAGGCGCCCACCCAGCGTCGCGACATAAGCGTTTAGCTGCGGCATCTCCTGGTAGACGCCGAACTCGTTCAGGATCTTGGGGTGCTCCTGCTGGCCGACCCGAACCTCGTCGGACGGCGACATCAAGGTGAACTGCTGTTGGCCCGTCGCCGGGTTCGTGGTGCAGGCGGCAAGCGCGCCGGCGACGGCCAGGATGCCGGCCGCAAGTGTCAGGCGGCAGTGTTTCAGCAATGTCATTCCAAAACCTCGATCTGTTCGGGATGGCTGACACTGATCGACGGCCCGTTGTGCCAGTTGACCCATCCGCGCACCCGGATTCTTTGCCCAGCGAGCGAAGCCAGGTCAATCGTCTCGGTGTCGAACAGCCGGGCATCTTCCGGTGACACGGTGGCCGTCACATCGGACTTCCAGTCGTCGCCGAAGTTCAGAAAGACCCGCCCGTTGACCTCTGCGGCGTCGACAACGTGCCCTTCGACCAGTTCATAGCTATCGACCGGCACCGCGTCGGGATCGCCGGCTTCACGCACCGCATAGAACGACAGGGCCCAGATACCGGCGTCGAGCGCTCTGGCGTCCGCTTCGCGCGCCAGGAGCTCGGACGCCATGATGCGGTTGTCGGGGAAGCTGTAGACGCGCGCCAGGGCGATATCGACCATATGGCCCTGAAGCCACAGGCCGTCGTCGCGGTAGAGATGGGCGAGCCAGCGGCCGTGGCGGTCCATCTGGGTCTGGTCGAAGGCGAGTGTCACCTGGCGGTTGAGGACCGCCTCTTCCAGCGCTGCCTTGGCTTCGTGCGCCAGGGGCTGCTCCTCGAAGTCTTCGCGGCCCAGCGCCAGTTTCGGCGTTTGAATGTTGACCAGGCGCACCTGGCTGCCGTCATCCAGTATCACGGTATCGCCGTCGACCACCTCGACGACGATCGCCGTCGGACCTTCGTGAAGACGCGGATCGACCTGCGCCAATCCCTGGGAGGCGGCGAAAAGGACGAAAATCCCAACCAGGCTGCTCACCAACACCTGTTCCATGACCGCTATTCTATACGTCCTTGGGGCTTTGACGCCTACGCCCTTATCTGTAGGATGCGCCCGCTAGAGCGCGTTCGCCCGGGGTGATAAGGGTTTTCGGGGGAATTTGCGCGCTCGACGGGGGCAACGTCACGAAGGGGTAGGGGAATGCGGTTTTTGGCGGCCGTTTGTGCGCTCGCGATGGCAGCGGTATGGGCCGGGCCCGCCGATGCTGAGGACGACCCACCTTTCCTGGCGGTCTATGGCGGTGCGTCCGACATCTTTGACGATTACACAGCGGCCATGTTCGGCGTCGAGTATCGGTCGGACTTCAAAGACCTGATCTTGACCCCCATGGTGGGTGGTTTCGTGACGACCGATGGCTCGCTCTACGGCTATGGCGGCGTTTACGTGGACTTCTTCTTCGGCAAACGGGTGGTTTTCCGTCCCAGCTTTGCCGTCGGCGCCTATGAAGAGGGCAGCGGTAAGGATCTGGGCGGGGTCGTTGAGTTCCGTTCGGCCGTCGCGCTGGACTGGCGCTTTGATGACCGCTCCAGGCTGGGTATTGAATTCACCCATATCTCGAATGCCAGCATCTATGATCGCAATCCGGGCATGGAGACGCTGACGGTGAACTACTCCATCCCGCTGGACTCGCTTTACTGAGAGCCGACGACCAGACGTCCTTTTTCGCGATTGCCCGGTCGCGCGAGATCGTCGCGCGGTCGCTGAAGGTCGGGTTCGTGGTCGGCACCATGCTGGTCGTCATCAATCAGGGCGACATCATGGTCGAAGGCGATCCCATCAATTGGTTCAAGCTGTGCCTGACCTATTGCGTGCCCTATGGCGTCGCCACCTATGCTGGCGTGCGTGCCAAGCAGGAGGCTTCACGAGCCGCTTAGAGCAGATCGCGTCAAACGGCTCTGGCTCTCAGCCCTCATCGACCAGCAGCGCCTCAAAACAAGATCGGATATCGTCTGGAATGGGCGTTTTGGCCCGCGCTTCCAGATCGAAGTGGACGGTGGTCGTGGTCGCCGTGGCGACAGGATTGCCGCCATCACCGCGATACATGCGCGAGTGATAGGTTAGCGACGAGTTGCCGATTTTGCGCACGCCGCTTTCGATCACCACGGGATCGTTGACGATCATCTCGTCGATAAAGGCGAGATCCGCGCGCACGTCGACAAATCCGCGCTTGTCGGCGCGCAGACGCTCGTTGTTGTAACCGGCGCGGGTCAGCATGTGCCAGCCCGCCTGATCAAACATGGCGTAGTACTGCACCGTGTTCATGTGGCCCTGGTGGTCGCAGTTCCAGGCGGTCACCATGCCGCGATAGGTCTCTATGTAGCCGCTCATGGTGCGAGCTTGGCGCGCGGTGGCCCCCGGCGCAAGCGCGGCTATTCGGATTCCGGCGGCGTCTGGGCGGCGGGTCCGGCGATCCGCGCGATCGATGTCATCAGCGCTTCCTGGTTACCCTGGAGCAAGATGTCCTTGCGGCGCATCTCCTCGGCATGGCGTTCTCGCGTTTCGCTGAGTTCTTTCAGCAACCGCTCGACCTCGCCTTCCAAGCGTTCGAGTTGGCGGCGCAGGTCGCGCGCCCAAGCTTCGGCCAAGTCGTCATAGGCGGCGTTGGCCTGATCGAGTTCCGTGCGGCTCACCGTAGTGTTCGGGTTGGGTGATGGTGCTTCATCGACATTTTGTATAATACGTACAGTATGGTCGAGGTCGTCGCCTTCCTGATAGCCCTCCGCCGCCACGTCGGCTTCCGTCAGGAGTACCAGAACGCGACGTCCTTTTCGCCGTGCCTCAAGAGATCCGCGGCGTATACGCTGTCTTACAGCGCCCTCGCTAATCCCCAGTTGCGCGGCCGTATCCCTGACCGAAAGCTGATATCGAACCTGAGTGTCACTCATCCTAGTGTGCATTTGTATAGTACGTATTAAACGTACTATACAGCATTTGACGCGAGCCGCAAGAAGCTATTTTGCTGCCTGATCGCAGTGGCTTCGTATCGTGCTGCGGCGCGTTGCGTTCTTATGCTGAAGAGCAACGATTAGAATGATGCCGCTTGCATATATTTCTGATGGGACCGTACTGATCTGTTGCCTTGGAACCTGCGGAACAAGACAGGTGGTCGCCGCAGGTGGCAGGATGGACGCCTTACGAGCCGACCTTGACCATGCGGTTTCCCGGAGGACCCAGTGAACCTGTGTGACCTCGACCTCGTCGCCCTCGGCGAGCTTCTCGCGCGCGACGAGGCGAGTAGCCGGGAGGTCGTTGCCGCCCATATCGACCGTCTCGATGCGGTCGAGCCGGCGATCAACGGCATGGTGCAGCAACGGCCCGATTGGTCTCGCGGCATTGCGGCGGATCGAGACCAGGCGCCCTCCTCTGGACCTTTCTGGGGGCTACCCTATGCGGTCAAGGACTGCCTGGAAGTCGAGGGCTGGGTTACGACCTTCGGCACCATGGGCCATGCCGATCACGTCTCCGCCTGCAGCGCCACCGTCGTCAATCGGCTGGACGCGGCTGGCGGTGTCCTTCTGGGTCTGACCAACACGCCGGAGCTCGGCACCTCGATCGAGACCGATAACCTGATCTACGGACGCACGAACAACCCTATCGACCTCGCCCGGTCGCCGGGCGGCAGCACCGGCGGCGGCGCGGCGCTGGTCAAGGCCGGCGCCCTTCCTTTCGTTATCGGCAGCGATTTCGGCGGCGGCAGCCGCAACACCGCCAATTGCTGCGGCCTCGTCGCCCATCGTCCTTCGCTGGGCCGCGTGTCGGCGGCCGGCTACCTGTTCGGCTGTTCCGGCATGAAGGGACAGATGTGCCGCATCGCCCCGCTTGCGCGCAGCGTCCGGGATCTGGAACTGGTGTTTCAGGTCATCGGCGGCGCCGACCCGGACGATCCCAAAACTGACGGGGTCACTGGCCGTCAAGGCGCTCCGCGCGCGGACGGTGCCAGGATCGCCTTGGTAAGCGGCAGTCCGGTAGCGCCGCCAGAGCCGGAGATCGTCGAGGCGATCGAGGCCTTTGGCGCCGCGCTCGGGCCCAAATACCACGTCGAAATGCCGGATCTTCATGCCCTGTTCGCCGAAGGCGGCGACATCGCCTATAGCCTGTTCAGCGCCGATGCCGGCCACCTGCTGCGCCAGGCGGTCGAGGCCGCGACCGGTCTCGATGCCATGTCGCCTTCCATGGCGTTCTGGCTCGAAAGCGTCGGCAAGCTGGACGAGCGACCGGCCGGCGATTTCATTGTCCTGATGAGCCGCTGGGAGGCCTTCCGTCTGACGGTCAACCGGCTGTTCGAGACCTATGACTTTCTGGTCTGTCCGGCATCGCCGACGGTCGCGCCGCATCACGGCGAGACATTCGACGAAGCATACTTTTGGCGGGCGATAGCCTACACGACGCCGTTCTCGTTGACGGCATCACCGGTCCTGGTCGTGCCGGTCGGGATCGGCAGGGACGGTATGCCGTTCTGCGTTCAGATCGTCGCGCCGTCCTGGGCCGACGAAGATCTGCTCGCCTTCGGCCGCTCGCTCCAGGAAGGCGAGGGCGAGGCCCGCGCCCTGATCGAGCGCGCACTCGCTGTTCCGGTTCAGGTCGGCTGATAGACCGGCAAGGGCCTTAAGACGCCGCAGCGACCTTGGTGTTGTAGGTATCCCACAAACCGCCGGTGTCGAGGTGCCCGTAGGACTCGTCAAGATAGGCGCGCGAGGCCTCGAGACTGCGCGCAACAGCCTTGAGGTCGGCATCCAGCAAGACGCCATGGCGTTTCAGCACCCGCCCGGCGATGAGCACCGTATCGACGTCGCGACCATTGGCCTGCAGGACGGCGATCTGTTCGGGCTCGGCGCCGGACATCATGCCGACCCGCTCGCGCGACAGCAGGATGATGTCGGCCTGCTTGCCGGGCGTCAGGCTGCCGATCCTGTCATCCAGGCGCAGCGACCGAGCGCCGCCCATGGTGGCGATCTCCAGCATGTCGCGGCTCGTGAGCGCCACATCCGTCGGCGCGATGCCCTGCTCATCTAACAGCCGCGCCCTGGAGCCGCGCCCGACTTTGAGCGTCATCTGCATGTGGCGAAACATGTCGCCCGCCAGACTACCGACCGAATCGGCGCCCAGGCTCACCGACACGCCATGCTGAAGGGCGCGCCACGTGACGGGGTCGGCGCCCTGGCCAAGCTCGCTTTCGACTGACACCACGATCTTGACGCCCGTGGCCGCCAACGTATCGAGCTCCTCGTCGGTGAAGCTCTGACCGTGGGAAAACAGAATGTCCGGTCCCAGAAGGTCATGGTCCCGCAGGTTATCGACAAGGGTCGCGCCCTTGCCCAGCGCACCGGATCCCGCATGGGTGGTCACCGTGCGCACGCCAAGCTCGCGGGCGAGCCCCAGATCGTGCTCCGCACAGGCAAAGGGCAGGAACTCCAGATTGCGGGCGGTCATGCCCATGGTGATGAGGCCGTCGTCGCTGGACAGGCGGCCGTTGCGCAGGCGCAGCGCCTCGTCGCGATGCCAGGGCAGCGTGGGCGACAGCGACTCGGCACCGGCGGTGCCCTCCAAATCGGGCGGCCCTTCAAGACCATAGGCGAAGACCGCGCGCAGGCCGCTCTTCTCGAGGGCGTCCAGACTGGCATCGGCAAGGCTTTCGCGGACGCTGCAATCGTGGAAGTCCAAGACCGTGGTGACGCCGGCATCGATGGCGTCCAGCGCGCCGGCATAGGCTGCGATGTGGCTGTCTTCTGGCCGGTAGAGCGGCCGGCGGCCCCAGAACGTCTCGACCAGATAGCTCGACCACGTGCCGTCGGAGATAAAGCCGCGCAGCAGTGTCATCCAAAGATGCCGGTGGCAACAAACCAGGCCCGGCATGGCGATCATGCCGCTGGCATCGATTGGCTCGGCATCTTCGACATCCAGCTCGGTCTCGATCGCGGCAATGTGGTCATCGTCGATCAGGATGTCGGCGTCTCGCTGGGTGCCGATCTCCGGGTCGACGGAGATGACACAGGCGTTCCGGATGATACGTCTCGCGCCCATGGTGCCCCCCGTAATTCGCTGCTGCGCCTGTTCCCGAGAACCTAGTCGACGTAAACGCCGCACGCTACGTCATCCACCTTCAATGTATGGCATCGACCATATGGCGATTGATGCGGGCGCCGCCAGCCACTAGCGTGCGGGGGCAAGGCAAAAAACGTCACGGGGGAGAAACATGCCTGATCCGAAGTCGGGGGAGTTGCGCGGCAACCGGAACCTGAAGCGTTTGGGCAAGATCTCCCAGACCAAACAAGAAGAAGAGATCGCCAGGACCCTGGAACTGGGGCTGGAGGCCGCGGACTCGATCCACGACCGGACGATCTCGCTGTTCAGCCGCGGCCACCTGCCGGCCTTTGCCGGGATCAATACCTTCATGAAGTCGACTTACTGCGAGGACATCAAGAAGGTCGGCGACTATGAGGCGGCCTTTGTCGGCGTGCCCTTCGATACCGGCACGACCTATCGCCCGGGGACGCGCTTCGGGCCCCAGGCGGTCCGGCGCATCTCGGCGGTCTATGACGGTTATTCGGTCGACGGCGGTGTCGACCTGCCCGAAGAGCTCGACATGTGCGATGCCGGCGACATCTTCGTCATCCCCGGCAATATCGAGAAGACGTTCGATCAGGTGAGCCTCGCGGTTTCCCATGTCTATACGTCGGGCGCCTTTCCGATCCTGGTCGGCGGTGACCATTCGCTGGGCTATCCGAACGTGCGCGGCATCGCGCCTCATATCGACGGCAATGTCGGCATCATCCATTTCGACCGTCACATCGACATGGCCGACATGGATATGGACGAGCGCATGCACACGACACCCTGGTACTGGACATCCCACGGCCATGAGAGCGTCGACAGGAGCTCTTCGCACCACGCTCATACCCACATGCACGATGTCGGACTTGCCAACTGTCCGCCGAAGAACCTGGTTCAGATCGGCATCGGCGGCTGGTATGGCTCGCGCCGCGGCTCGGAAGTCGCCAACGAGCGCGGCACCAGCGTCATGACCATGACCGATGTCGAAGAGCTCGGTACCAAGAAGGCTGCCGAGATGGCCTTGGAGCTTGCCTGGAAAGACGCCAAGGCGGTCTATCTCTCGTTCGATATCGACTCCATCGATCCCGGTTTCGCGCCGGGCACCGGCACGCCGGAACCCGGCGGCTTTATGCCGCGTGAGGCGCTTGAGATGGTCCGCCTGATCGCGCGCGAAGGTCTGTGCGGCATGGAGGTGGTCGAGGTCTCGCCACCCTACGACGTCAACGACAACACCGCGCAGCTCGCCTGCCGCGTGATCCTGGATACCCTCGGCACCATGGTCGTCGAGGGCAAGATCGGCCACCGCGACCGCGTGATGTCCGACTAACGCCAACCCACCAACCCCAGAAAGGAAGAACTCGATGACGCTTTTCACCCGTTCGATCGCCGCCTCCCTGGCTACGGTTCTGCCGGGCCTGTTCGCCCTCTCCGCCCACGCCCACGATGCGGCGGGCGCACCCCATTGGCACTTTGGCGATGCCGTCATCGAAGCGTTGCCCCTGATCGCTGCCGCCATCGGCCTGGCGGCTCTCGTCGCCTTTGTGATCAAGCGCGGACGTGATCGCCGCTGACATCAGGCTCTAATGGCGCGCACCCCCTTGGATGTGGCCCAAGGGGGTGCGCAGCCTGCACCTGTGCGAGAGCGGATCATGATTACTGGGAACCGTTTGACGGTTCCACCTGATCATGTGAATCCGTTCTCTATCTATGCGTAGAGCAGTTTCACCTGTCTTGATGTCATCGCGAAGCGATTCCATCAAAACAGGATCTGCTCTAGGGTGACGACGCCGAACGAGCGACGTCGCGATGGCCATGGCACCTCAAATCGAACAATCTGTCTGCGCCGCCTTTGACGCGGCGCCGACGGCCTTGCGTCTGCGCATGTTGGCCCTGCGCGATCTTATCTTCGAGACGGCTGACGCCATGGATGGCGTTGGGCCATTGACGGAGACACTGAAATGGGGCGAGCCGGCCTATCTGACCGAGGCATCGAAAAGCGGTAGCACGATCCGGATCGGCTGGAAGAAGGCTTCACCGACGCGCTACGCCCTCTACTTCAACTGCAATACCAGCCTGATTGAAACGTTCCGCGCCCAGTTTGGCGATGATCTGACGTTCGAGGGCAATCGCGCCATCGTCTTCGACAAGAACGATGCCCTGCCGAGCGCGATGGTGGCGTCGTGCATTGCATCGGCGCTGACCTATCACCGCGACAAGAAAGCGGCATCCTGACGCGGCCTGCCGCCATGGCCGATCCAACGGTGCAACCACGACGTAAACGGCGATCATGACGGTTGAACAAACGGGACAACCATGCGCCTGGATCACAGGCGCCAGTTCGGGTCTGGGCGCGGCTCTGGCGCGGCGCATGGCGGAGGACGGCTGGCACGTCGCTGTGTCCGCACGCCGCGCCGCCGCGCTGGCTGAGGTGGTGGACCAGTCGGCGGGGTTGAAGGGTGACATCCATGCCTATCCGCTCGACGTCACGGATCGCGCCGCCGTGGCGGCGACCGTCGCGTCGATCGAGCGTGACTTCGGTCAGATCGATCAGGCGGTCCTGAACGCCGGCACACATGAACCGGTTGCGGCCGCATCCTTAGATGCCGGGACGTTTCGAACGCTCATCGATCTCAACTTGATGGGCACTGTCCATTGTCTGGAGGCGGTGTTACCCCAGATGATCGCGCGCCACGGCGGTTCGATCGCCATCGTTGCGTCGGTCGCCGGTTATCATGGCCTGCCCAGCGCCGCGGCCTATGGCATGACCAAGGCGGGCCTGATCAATCTCGCGCAGTCCTTGAAGCCGGAACTGGACGGCTACGGTGTCCATATGCAGATCGTTAATCCTGGTTTCGTGCGCACGCCGTTGACTGACAAGAACACCTTCCCGATGCCGTTTCTGATGGAGCCTGACAAGGCCGCCGAAGCGTTCTATCGGGGGCTTCGCTCCACCCGTTTCGAGATCATCTTCCCCCGCCGGCTGGCTTGCTTGTTGAAGCTTCTCGACATGTTACCGCCGCGGCTCGCCTTTGCGGTGACGCGACGCTTGGTGCGTGCGACGTGATCGACGAAACAAAGCTGGAAGAAGCGGTTGCCGCCTATTGCAGTTTCTTCGAGACGTTGAAGCCGGAGACGCTTCAATGTCTCGATATGCTCTGCCATCCCAATGTGCGGTTTCGCGACCCCTTCAACGATGTTGTGGGGGTCGCCAGCTTTCGCGCCGCGCTTGGACGGATGTTCGAGGATACGCGCGAACCCGCGTTCGTCATTACCGACCGGGCGATCTCGCACCGCACGGTCTATCTGCGCTGGACGTTTTCGTTCCGCTCAAAGAAGACGGGCGCACCCTGGACAATCGATGGCATGAGCGAAGTGCACTTTGACGACACAGACCGCGTTACCCAACATCTCGATCACTGGGATTCAGGCAGCCAGTTTTACGGACGCCTGCCGGTCCTGCGACACGTCATAGGCATGATACGCCGCCGCCTTGCCCTGAAGGATTGACGATTGTTTCCATCGCTTCGGCGCCGTCACCAGCGGTCGACAGGTCAGCCGCCTGCTTGACGAAGACCAGCACAACCTCGCCCAGTCTGAAGCCAAACTTTGTAACGTCGGCGCGGTTGATCAACACGCCATCGGATTGCAGAAACAGCCAGTCGTCAAAGGTAACGTGCCAGGTTCGCGTTCCCACATTGAGCGCGAAGCGATAACGCCAGTTTAGCGTATTGGCGTGTGCGCGACCGCTTGCCGCGCCGATTACGCCGTCGGCGCGGCCGCTATAGGTGCCATCGCCGATCTTCTCGATCGTCCAGATCCGCCGCTCTTTTTCACCGTCGTCGTAGACGAAATCCTCAACCAGCGTCAGCGTCTCATCATCCCACGTACCGTCGATGGAGACGTTGAATTGCCGGCGCACGACGCCAAAGCGGTCGCGAAACAACCCCCACGCTGTTGTCCGGCCGGCAAAGTACTCTTCAATCAGAAGTGGCGGCCAGTGTGCGGTGTTGTTCTTGTTGTTCATTGGGCGAAGGACCGGCAAAGACGTCGGCGTTGTTTCCAGCACAGCATATGAAGTCATACGGGTCGCACCTGTTAGACGATCACTCATCGGGTTAGGGCTCTCACAGGCTACTGGTTCGTGAGCCTCAGTCGCGCGACAGGGCGGTCTGCAGCACGTCGATCCGTCCGATGTTGAAGCCTGCCTCGCAGTAGATCAGATAGTACTGCCACATGCGCCGGAACCGTTCGTCGAAACCAAGCGTTTGGATCTGTGGCCAGGCGGTGTCGAATGCACGCCGCCAATACGCCAGCGTTCGAGCGTAGTCGGGACCAAACCTCTCTGTCTCCACGCGCGTCAGGCCGGCTTGCTCGGCCTCGGCGTGAAGCCGCGTTGGGGAAGGCAGCATGCCGCCGGGAAAGATGTACTGCTGGATGAAGTCGACGCTGCGCCGATAGGACTCGAAATACGCTTCATCGATAGTAATCGACTGCAGCGCCGCACGACCGCCGGGGCGCAGCCGGTTGCGCAGCGTTTGGAAATACGCCGGCCAATAGGTTTCGCCAACCGCTTCGACCATCTCGATCGAGACGATACCGTCATAGGTGCCGTCGGTGTCGCGATAATCCTGCAAGCGCAGGTCGACCTTGTCGTTCAGCCCCTCGTTGTGCAGGCGTTCGGCGGCAAAGGCATACTGGGCCGGTGAAATGGTAATCGCGGTAACCCGACAACCTATGTTGCGCGCTGCCCAGCTGCAGAATCCGCCCCAGCCACAGCCGATTTCCAACACACTATCGTCGGTGCCAATCCGCGCAAGGCGTGCGATGTTGCGGTACTTGTTGTCCTGGGCGTCCGCGATCGATTGGTCGGGGTGATCGAACATCGCCGATGAGTAGGTCATCGAACGATCGAGCCATTGGGCGTAGAAGTCGTTACCGAGATCATAATGATGGGCAATGTTGCGCCGTGCGCCACGCCGCGAGTTCGGCCGCAGTTTGTGCGCCACGCGCTTCAGCACGCGCGTCCAGCGCTGTTTGTCGAGAGCGCCGAGCAAGGCGGCCTGGTTCTTGATCATGAGGTCGACAAGTGCCGCGAGGTCCGGCGTGTCGACATCGCCGTCCATGTAGGCTTCGGCGAAACCCATCGTGCCGCCGAACAGCAGGCGGCGATAGGCACGGGGATGGTCAATCTGCAAGGCCGCGGTCGGACCAGGCTTTGGGCCTTTGAACAGCCGATCGACGCCATAGGGCAGGGTGATGACCAGTTCCCCGGCTTCGATACGTTCGGCCATGGCGAGCACCACACGCTCAGCGAGGCCGCTACCGGTGTTGGTGCCGTAGTCGATTTGGGTTGCCATGATTGTCTTCTATCTCATTCCGCGGCCTGGCCGAACCGCGGCACGACATGGGTAACGGCATCGGCCGGCGCGTCGGGACGGGGTTCCACGACCGCGCCCTTGCGCCACAGGCGGAAGGCATGCCAGTGGATGGCGGCGATAACCTTCAGCGTCATCAGCGGATAACTGATAAAGGCACGGATGAGCGAACGGTCACGCAGGGTCACGCATGTGCCGGTCTGGGCGGCGAGCAGCAATTCGCCGTCATCGGTCCACTGCCGGATCAGGACAGACAGACGTTCACCCGGCTCGGTCAGGCGAAAGTGATAGGTCGCGTTCATGGTGATGAACGGTGAGACATAAAACCGTTTGGCGCATGACTGGCGAACCGTCTTGCCCACCGTATGACCGGCGTCGACGGGGATCAGATAGCTGTGCCGTTCGCCAAACGTGTTGGAGACTTCGTAAAGAACGGCCTTCAATCGCCCGCTGCTGTGATGGCAAAACCAGATCGTCAGCGGATTGAAGACGTAGCCAAGTATGCGCGGGAAACACAGAAGGCGCACCGGCCCGCCGTCGAGATCAATGCCGGCGTCGTTAAGTTGCGTATCGAGCCATGGTCTAAGCGCGCTGCCGTCGCGCGGCCCGTGATCCCTGTCCATGAAGCTGAAGATGTTCCACCGGTTGTGCGAGAAGAGACGCAGGCGCCGGGACAAGCGGGGCAGGGCATCGAGGTCGATAAACAGCGAGAAGATGCGAAAGTCCAAGCGGTGGCGGAACGGTATCAGCCGCTTGTGCATGACACGCCCGAAGTAAAGGCAGGACGGTTCTTTCTTCTTGGTGACGACAGCTGCCATCGCTCTGCTATTCCGCGGCCATCGCCGGTGTCGCGGGCATGACGGCTCGCCAGGCAGGGCTCATGGGTGTCACGTCGTTGGCCCAGGGCGGCGTCACGCCGAACGCCTCGGCGACCGCAATGCCGGCCTGAAGGCCGTCCTCGTGAAAACCATAACCGCAATAGCTGCCGCAGAACCAGATGCGATCGTAACCCTGGATGGTCGGCAGTTCGTGCTGCGCGTCGAGCGCCGCCTTGTCGAATTGCGGGTGATGATATGTGAACGCGGCATGGGTCAGATCGCGCGACGGTTGGCGCTCCGGGTTAAGCGTAACGAACACGTCGTGGTTCGTTGGCAGCCGTTGCAATCGGTTCATCCAATAGCTGACCGACACCTGGTCGAGATCATCGAGACAGCCGTCGCTCATATAGTTCCAGCTTGACCAGGCGCGGCGGCGGCGCGGCATCAAAGCAGTATCGCTGTGCATGACGGCGTCGTTTTCTTGATATCGGAAGGCGCCGAGGATCCGGCGTTCCGCGTCACTGGCGCCGTCGCCGAGCATGGCGAGCGCCTGGTTCGCATGGGCCGCGACGACAACCTCGTCAAAACGCTGTTCGTGACCGGTATTGTCACGCACGAAAACACCGGCCGGTGTGCGCCGCAGCGCGGTGACCGGTGTCGCCAGGTGAACGTTGTCGCGGAACGGCGCGGCGAGCGCGTCCACATAGTTGCGGCTTCCGCCCAGGACGCTGCGCCATTGCGGCCTCTCGCCCAGACTGAACAGGCCGTGGTTTTCGAAGAACTGCACAAAGGTGCGGGCCGGAAAGTCCAGGATGTCGGTGAGCTTGGACGACCAGATGGCGGCCGCCATCGGCAGGATGTGGCGGCGCGCCAGGAGATCTGAATAGCCGCCCTGACGAAGCAGGTCGCCAAGCGTCATGGCGTCGAGATCGTGGCGGGCGGCGAAGCTGGGCGCGCTCCGGTAGAACCGAAGGAGATCGCGTACCAGTTGCCAGAATGTGGGGCGCAGGACGTTACTTGGCTGCGCGAAGAGCCCTCGGCTGCTGCCGGCGTATTCGAACCTGCCGCCATTCAACGAGATGGCGAACGACATGTTACTGGCCACCGTTGCCACATCGAGTGCATCGAACAGGCGGGTCAGATGCGGATAGTTGTGCTCGTTATAGACAATGAAGCCGGCGTCGACCGGGACTGTCTCGCCATGGAGTGCGACATCGACCGTATTGGCGTGGCCGCCAAGCCGCCCGGCGCCCTCATAGAGGCTGACGTCGTGCCGGCGGCACAAAAGCCAGGCCGCGCTGAGGCCGGCGATACCGCCACCGATAACCGCAATCTTCATGAAGAGTCGTTCCTCGGGCCGATTTTGGGCCCAGCAACCGGACCTTCTTGATCTCGAAGGCGCCGGGCGTTCCGCAATGGTTTGTTCGGTTGCGTATACGCCATCCCCGGGATGCCGGATCAGCCCGTGTCCGCCAGTCAGTTACCCGTATTGACCGAACTTGCGTCCAGGCTCATTGACCGGTGATCCGCTGGCTGACTGGCAGCGTAGGTAGGCCTGTAAATGTGGGAGGAAAACTGTGCAAAGTGCACTTGCGGTTGAGTCAGCGGCAGCTTTGCCCGCGCGAAAGGCGACATTGGTGCTGGGAACGGTGCTGATGAAGGAAAAACGTCCGTTGCCGACCGCTGAGGCCGAGGTTCAGCCGACGCCCGAAGAACTTATGCACGCAATCGCCGTGCGCCGCGACCGGACTGCTTTTGTTGAGCTCTACCGGCAGTTGGGACCGCGGGTGAAGGCGTTTTTGATGCGGCAGGGCGCCGACAAGGAATCGGCCGAAGACGTCACCCAGGAGGTCATGCTGACGGTCTGGCGGCGTGCCGAACAATATGACCGCAGCAAGGCGGCGGTCAGCACCTGGGTGTTTACGATCGCGCGTAACCGTCGCATCGATAGCCTTAGAAGGACACGTCGGCCAGAGATTGACCCAGAAGATCCGGCGCTGCTGCCCGAACCGGCACGGGCTGCAGATGACGTGGTGGACTTGGCGGAGCAGGGCCGTCTGTTGCACGCTGCTGTCGCCGAATTGCCGGAAGAGCAAGAACGACTGCTGCGCATGGCCTATTTCGAGGACAAATCGCACAGCATGATCGCTGAAGAGCTAGAGCTGCCCCTTGGTACCGTAAAGTCGCGTTTGCGCTTGGCTATGGCTAAACTGCGTCACGCGCTGGAGACCCCCGCATGAACCCGAAACATCATCCTGGCGACGATCTTCTCATGGCCTATGCGGCTGGCTCGTTGGACGAGCCGCTAGCCCTGGTCATTGCAACCCACCTGGCGCTATGCCCGCGCTGCCGCGCCGAAGTGAAGCGTATGGAAGCCCTGGGCGGCGTTATGCTTGAACAGCAGGACGCCGCACCCCTGGACGAAGGCGGCATCGACCGCATTCTCGCGCGTCTTGACGAACCCGAAGACGATGCGCCGCAGGCCGCGCCTGAAACCGACGGCGATATCGACATCCGCGTGCCGCGCCCGCTGCGTGACTATTTGAACGGCGACATCGAACAGCTCGATTGGAAGTCGTTCCGGGGATTGCAGAAGGTTGAGCTGCTGACGGAAGCCGAGGGTTTTCACACCCGACTGATGCGGATCAAGCCCGGCACCGCGATGCCGTCGCATACCCACGAGGGTACCGAGCTGACCTTGGTGCTTGCCGGCGGCTTCAGCGATGAGACCGGACATTTCGTGCGCGGCGACGTCGCCGAATGCGACGCCTCTGTCGAACATCGGCCGATTGCGGACGAGGGCGAAGACTGCATCTGCCTAGCGGTGACCGACGCGCCGCTGCGCCTGACCGGCCCGGTCGGACGGATGCTCAATCCGTTCCTGGATATCTAGCCGGGTTCGTCGCTAGCTCGGCTGGGACTGGCTACGCGCTAGGCGATACCCAGCTGCTTCTTGCGGTTTGCCGACCACTCGGTGATCAGGCGGTCAACCGCCAGACCCATGAAGGCGACACACAGCCCGAGCACGATGCCCTTGCCGGCATCGGCGAAGGTCAGCGCACGGAAGATCTCCTGGCCTAAGTCCGTCGTACCGATGAAGGCGGCGATGATGACCATGAAGAGCGAGAACATGATCGTCTGGTTGATGCCCAGCATGATCTCCGGGATCGCCAGCGGCATGCGCACCTTCCACAGGATTTGGAACGGTGTGCAGCCCGACACGATGGCGGCCTCGATGGTTTCCGACGGAACGTTCCTCAGACCAAACGTCGTGTAGCGCACGATCGGGATGCTGGCATAGATGACGATCGCCGCAATGGCGGCGACGTCGCCGACCTTGAACAGCATGATCACGGGGATCAGGTAGATGAAGGACGGGAAGGTCTGGAAGGTGTCGCAGACCAGCTGGATGAAACGCGAGCGCCACACCGTGATCATGCTGTTCAAGGTCGGCGATGTCGCGGCGATCGCGGCGATCGTTATCTATGCCAGCATTCCGATCGTGCGCT